>NZ_JBSFET010000131.1:0-11695 GCF_053594575.1 Streptomyces sp. NPDC001880 | reverse complement strand
ATTCCGGTATCCCGCAACGGCAAGGCCGACCGGGCCGCCCTGCTTCGGATGACCGGTGCCGAGCTCGCCGCGAGCAAGCACGAGGAGGCGTCCACACCGGTCCAGCAGGCGCTGGTGGAGATCTGGAAGTCGCTGCTGCCGGTCGAGCGACTCGGTGTCACAGACGACTTCTTCGCCATCGGCGGCCACTCCCTGCTGGCCCTGCAGCTCGCCAGCCGCATCAACCAACGCTTCGGGACAAACCTCCAGGCCGCGACCCTCTTCACCCACCGCACCATCACCGCACAGGCCGAACTCCTGCGACAGCCCGCCGACGGCATCCGGGCGACCGCCGTGGAACCGGTGGCCCGTGGTGAGCGCCACGTCCTGTCCTACGCGCAGGAACGCATGTGGTTCCTGCACATGCTCGACCCGGACAGCACGGCCTACCACATCCGCACGCTCGCCTCCTTCCACGGCCCGCTCGACGCCGAGGCGCTCCGCGCGGCGCTGGCCGACCTCGTCGATCGCCACGAACTCCTGCGCGTCACCTACGACACCGCCGATGGCGAGCCGTACCAGCGGCTGCATACCGGCCTGCCCCTGGCCTGCGACCTGGTCGACCTTTCGGGACTCGACCGGGACGAGGCCGAGGAGGCAGTGGCACACGTGGTCCGCGCGGACGACACCCGCCCGTTCCGGCTCCGCGAGGAGTCACCCGTACGCTTCACGCTGCTCAAGCTGGGCGACACCGAGCACCGCTTGCTCACCACCCTCCATCACATCGCCGGCGACGGCTGGTCGGTCCGGCTCCTGATGCGCGAGCTGTCGGCTCTCTACGCCCGCCGCGCGGGCGGGGCCGCCGAAGCGCTGCCCGAGCTGCCCGTCCAGTACATCGACTACGCGGCCGCCGTGCGCGACCCGGCCCACCAGGAGGCCGTCGACGGAGATCTGCAGTACTGGGTGGAGCGGCTGGCCGACGGCCCGACGCTCGAACTGGCCAGAGACCTCCCAGCCCCGGACTCCGGCCGCGGCAGCGGCCGTGTCGGGCTGACTCTGTCCTCCGCACACGCCCGCGCCCTGCGCGACCTCGCGGAACGTACATCCGCGACACCGTTCGAGATCACCATGTCGGCCCTCAACCTGCTGCTGTCCCGCCTCGGCGACCAGCAGGACGTGGTGGTCGGCTACCCGGTGGCAAACCGGAAGAGCATCGAACTCGAAGGAATCGTCGGGCTCTTCCTCAACACCCTGGTGCTTCGCACCGACCTCTCCGGCGACCCGGCCTTCACCGACCTGCTGGACCGGGTCCGCACCGGCATCCACGAGGCCTACGCTCACCAGTCCGCCCCGTTCGAGCTGCTCGTGGAGCGGCTCAACCCGGTGCGCCGACTGGACCGCACACCGGTCTTCGATGTACTGCTCAATTACATGGGCAGCCTCCGCGAGGAAGCCGAGATCGAGGGACTGGCAGTCGATTTCGACGACCAGCTCTTCGAGCCCGAGGCCAAGTTCCCGCTCACCTTCTATGTATGGGACGAGGACGCGGACCAGGGTGCGGGCGCCGGAGTCGGCCAGGGCCTGCACATCGAGCTGGTCTACCGGCCCGATCTGTTCTCGCCCGCCCGCGCCGAGGCCATACTGGGCCAGTTCGGCGGCCTGCTGGAACAGGTTGCCGACTCCGCCGAGTGGCCGTTGAGCGCGTACTCTCTCGCCCTGCCCGGCCCCGCCGACGCCCGGCACCGGTTGGAGCAGCCCCTCGATGCGCCTGCGCAGCAGCCGGTCACCGAGCTGATCGCGGCGCGCGCTGCGGTTGCCCCCGACCGGACCGCGGTCGCCCAGGGCGCCCGGACCCTGTCGTACGGGGAACTGGTACGCCGATCCGAGCCCGTTGCACGGCAGTTGGTCGCCCAGGGCTGCGAGCCGGGCCAGGTCGTCGCCGTGACCGGACCGCGCGGCATCGGGTTCTGCGTGGCCATGCTGGGCGTCCTGCGCAGTGGCGCCGTGTTCTTCCCGCTCGACGCGGCCCTGCCGGAAGGGCGTCGCAAGCACCTCCTGAGCGTCGGCCGCCCGACTTTGTGCGTGCATACGGAAAGCCGGATTCCGGACACGGACATGCTTTTGGCAGAAGCCGCGCCGCAGGCCCCTGCCGGGGTGCCGACGCTCGTCATCGACGCCCACACCGGGCTCATGGCGGCGGCATCCCCGGCAGTCGGCGCCCTGCCGCCCGTGGCACCGGACGCACCCGCGTACCTCTTCTTCACCTCCGGCACCACGGGCACCCCGCGAGGAGTGCTCGGCCGGCACGCGTCGCTCAGCCACTTCCTGAGCTGGCAGCGCAGCACCTTCGGCATCGGCCCGGAGGACCGCTGTGCGCAACTGACCGGCGCCTCCTTCGACGTGATGCTGCGGGACACGCTGCTCGCCCTGGTCTCGGGCGGGACGACGGTGATGCCCGAACCCAC
Source organism: Streptomyces sp. NPDC001880 (assembly GCF_053594575.1). Lineage (NCBI taxonomy): Bacteria > Bacillati > Actinomycetota > Actinomycetes > Kitasatosporales > Streptomycetaceae > Streptomyces > Streptomyces sp. NPDC001880. The sequence continues at coordinate 9,251 of NZ_JBSFET010000131.1, read as the reverse complement.
GGACGTGCTCGGCGGCAAAGCGGTCTTCACCTGGCTGAAGCGCGAGCGGATCAGCGTCCTGCACGCGGTACCGACCGTGCTTCAGACCTGGCTGCTCGACGCCCCCGCCCTCCGGCTGCCGCAGCTGCGGCTGACCTTCCTGGCCGGCGAACCCCTGAAGGCCGCACTGGTGGAGCGGTTTCGGTGCGCCTTCCCCGACATCGGCGAGATCGTCAACCTGTACGGGCCCACCGAGACCACGATGGCGAAGTTCGCCTACCGGATCCCGGCAACCGGGCCCCTGCCGCCGGTCCTGCCGGTCGGCTCCCCGTTGCCGGACAGCCAGGGCATCGTGATGCGCGACGGCGTGGTGTGTGGCGTCGGTGAGCCCGGCGAGATCATCATCCGGACCCCGTTCCGCACACTCGGCTTCCTCGACGACCCCGAGGCGGATGCTGCGGCCTTCGTGCACAACCCGCTGCGCGCCGACGCGGACGACCTGCTGTACCGCACCGGTGACATCGGCCGGACGCGTCCCGACGGGCTGCTCGAGGTCCTGGGCCGCGCCGACCACCAGATCAAGATCAGCGGCGTGCGGATCCACCCGTCCGAGATCGAGCACGCGACGGTGAGCCACCCGCAGGTGTCCGCCTGCGTGGTCGTGGCCCACAAGACGCCGCAGGACGAGTACCACCTGGTGGCCTACGTGGTGCCGGACTCCTCCGCGGAGCCCGACGGGTTCCCGGGACGGCTCCGCCGCCACCTCACCGGGAAGCTGCCACAACCGATGGTGCCCGCCGAGTTCATCGTGCTCGACCGGATCCCCACCAATCCGAACGGCAAGCCGGACCGCGCTGCCCTGCCGGCGCCCCGCTTCCTCGACTCCACCGAAGCGCCGGCCGAAGCCCCGTTCACTGAGACCGAGTTGCGGATCCGCGATGCCTGGGAGACGGCCCTGGGCCGCCAGGTGACTGGAGTCGACCAGGACTTCTTCGAGCTCGGCGGCACCTCCCTGAAACTGCTCCGGCTCTACTCCCTGCTGGAGGAGAGCTACCCCGGTGCCCTCCGGGTCGCGCAGCTGTTCACTCACTCCACCATCGCCCTTCAGGCCCGGCTGGCCGAGCCGGCGCGCGTCGACGCGGACCCCACCCACTTCGAAGACGAGGTTTCCGAGCATGACTTCTGACGAGACCACCCCGGCCGCCGGGGCTCGCGACATCGCCGTCATCGGCGTGGCCGTACGCCTGCCCGAGGCCGACGACACCCGACAGTTCCTGGAGAACCTCCGCCACGGCCGCGACAGCGTCCGCCGATACTCGGCGGAGCGGCGCGCCCGCACGTCGATGCCCGCCGACACGGACTTCCAGCTCAACGGCTACGTCGAGGACATCGACTCCTTCGACCATGCCTTCTTCGGCATCACCAGGGGCGAGGCGCAGCTCATGGCCCCCGAGCACCGGCTGCTCCTGCAGACCGCCTACCAGGCGGTGGAGAACGCAGGCCACGACCCGGCCTCCCTCAAGGGCCGCAGGGTCTCGGTGTACGTCGGCGACACCCGGATCGCGTACCACCGGCTGGCCCGCACCATCGAACCGCCGATGGTGATGGGTGTGCACCTGTCCGCCATAGCCGGCCGGATCTCCCGCTTCCTCGGGCTCACCGGACCCGCGGCCATGGTCGACTCCTCCTGCTCCTCCGGCCTGATGGCGACACACCAGGCCGTCAACGACCTGCTGCTCGACGAAGCCGAACTCGCCCTGGTCGGCGGGGTGAACCTGAACCTGTTCGGCGAGCCCAGAAACGAGGACAACGGACTGGACCTCGGCATCCGGTCCGCAGACGGCAAGACCCGGGCCTTCTCGGCCGACGCGGACGGGACCGGGTCCGGCGAGGCAGTCGTCACCGTCGTTCTCAAGCGGCTGTACGCCGCACTGCGCGACGGGGATCCGGTGCACGCCGTCATCAAGGGCATCGCGGCCAACAACGTCGCCGACCGATCCAGTTCGCTGACCGCTCCCGACAGCGCCGCACAGGCCGAGGTGATCGAACGCGCCTGGCGCAAGGCGGCGGTCGACCCGGCCACCATCTCGTACATCGAGGCCCACGGAACAGCCACCCGCCTCGGCGATCCGATCGAGATCGAGGCCCTCGACCTGGCCTTCGACCGGATCACGGGCAGGAAGGCACCCGTCGCCCTGTCTACGGTGAAGAGCAACATCGGCCACACCTGGAGCGCTTCGGGCCTCGTCGGCCTGGTGAAGGCGATCCTGGCACTGCGCCACCGGCAGCTCTTCCCCAGCGTGCACGCCCAGACCCTCAGCCCGCTCATCGACTTCACGAAGTCGGCCGTCACCGTCACCCGCGAGCTCACGCCGTGGGAGCCCGAGGCCGGGGTGCGCCGGGCCGGCGTCAGCTCCTTCGGCATCATGGGCACCTGCGTGCACGCGGTCCTGGAGGAGGCGCCGAGCCGGACCGCCGACGACGATCCGTCGGCCGTACCGGCGGACGGACACTGGATCCCGGTCTCTGCCAAGACGGCCACCGCCCTCGCCGCCAACGTCGCCGCCCTGCACGCCTGGCTGGACGGCGAACAGCAGCCGCGGCTCGCCGATGTCCGCCGCACCCTGGTGGAGGGCCGCGAACACCACCCGTACCGTCATGCGGTGACCGTGCACGACACGGACGAGCTGGTCCGGGCTCTGGCCGAGGCGCCCGGCACCGAGCCGGCCCCGGCGCCGGTGACCGTGCTGCTCGTGTCCGGCCGCTGTCCGGCCACGCCCGAACTCACCGCCGCGTTCCGTACCGCGCATCCGCAGTTCGACGCCCGGTACGCGCAGTGCGAGACCGCCGCCGAGACACAGGACGTCCCGCTGGACGAACAGTTCGCGTTCCAGTACGCCCTGCACGGGCTGCTGCGCGAAATCGGCCTGGGCTTCCGCCACATGGTGGGCGAGGGCGCAGGCAAGCATGTGATCGACGCCGCTGCCGGGCGTCTCCCGCTCGCCGATGCGATGGGGCGGGCTCGCGCCGCCCGGTCAGGGCAGACCGGGCAGCCCGTCGACCTGGATGCCCGGGTGGACCGTCTGCTGAGCAAGTTCGGCGGCGAGCAGCCGGTGCTCTTCGTCGAGGTCGGCCCGCTCTCCACCGTCTCCCGCGCGCTCGCCGAACGCGGCGGCGCCGACTACCACGTGGTCACCGTGACCGAGGGGCCCGCCACCCTGCTGCGCGACCTGTACACGGCCGGCGCCGACTGGCAGTGGGCGGCGACGGCGGGCGACGGCCTGCGGACGGAACTGCCCTCGTACCAGTTCGACCGCGTCCGCTGCTGGTTGGACGACGCGAGCGTCGTCCCGTACGAGGAGGTCCCGGCCGCTGCCGACGACACGGCGGAGCCCGCGCGGCAGGCCGCTGCGCGTGCAGAGCTGCTCGCGGGCATGACCCGGATCTGGCAGGAGGTCCTCGGCAGCGACGACGTCTCCCCCACGGACTCCTTCTTCGACCTGGGCGGCGACTCCATCAGCGCCATTCAGGTCGTCAACCGGGTGCGGACGCTCCTCGGCATCGAGGTCGATGTCCTCACCGTCTTCGAATACGAGACCCCCGAAGCCCTGACCGGGCATCTGGAGGAACTGCCGGCGGAGCAGGCGGGTACGGCCACCGCCGCGGCGCAGTCCCCCGCCCGCGCCGCCGAAGAACAGGCAGCGGAGCCGGCCGCCGAGGCACCGCAGGCTCCACAGCCCGCGGTGCCGGTCGCGGGCGAGCCGTTCGCCGCCTCCCCCGCCCAGCTGAACGTCTGGCTGGCCTCCCAGTTCGAGGGCGGCTCCGTCGCCTTCAACCTGACCCGCAGCTTCGAACTCCGCGGCACCGTCGACACCGCGGCACTGCAGTCGGCGGTGGACGCCCTGCTGGCCCGCCACGAGGGCCTGCGCACCTCGTTCGGGCTGGACGGCGAGCAGCTGCTCCAACGTGTCACCCCGCACACCGCGGGGGCCGTCACCGCCGAGCTGCGCACGGCACCGACCCGGTTTCCCGAGCGGCCCGAAGCCATCTCCCTGATCAGGGAGTTCGCCGCCCGGTCCTTCGACCTGGAGCACGGACCGCTGCTGCGCGTCCAGCTCACCGGCTTCGAGGACGAGTGCCACCTGCTCACGCTGAGCACCCACCACATTGTTGCCGACGGGTGGTCGCTGAGCCTGCTCGTCCGTGACCTGTGGGCTCTGTACGCCGCCGCCGTCGAGGACCGGCCGGCCTCCTTGCCGCCTGTCACCGGCGTCTACCGGGAGCACCATGTCCAGGAGGCCGAGCGCACCCGCGAGCGCCGGGGGCGGGATGCCGCGTACTGGCTGGACACCTTCGCGGCCGCACCCGCGCCGCTGTCCCTGCCCACCACGGGCGGGCCGGCCGAGAGCCGTGAGTTCTCCGGTGCCTACCGCGACTATGCCCTGCCTGCACACCTGTGGCAGCGGTTGAAGTCCTTCACCCGGTCCCGGAAGGGCACCACCTTCACCACTGTCGTCAGTGCCTTCTCCGCAGTGCTGTCCCGCTGGAGCGAGGGCGGCGAGATGGTGATCGGCACCTCCCTGGCCGGCCGTGGCAAGCAGTCTCTGGAAGAACTCGTCGGGATGCTGGTGCGGACCGTGCCGCTCCGCCTGAGCGTGGACGCGGAAGCCGATTTCGGCAACCTGTTCGAGCACGTGCGCACGACCGTCAACGACGCGCTGAACCACGGCGACTACCCGTACGAGGAACTCGTCCGGGAACTCCAGCGGCGCGGTATCTCGCAGAAGCCGGACCTCTTCGACGTGCTGATCGAGTTCCAGCAGTTCACCGGCGCCGGGCAGCGGCCCGACGGACAGCCGGACACCGCCGGGGTGTCCGTGACCCCGGTCGAGGTGACCCTCGAAACCAGTGTCTTCCCGCTCAACATCATGCTCGCGGAGCAGAAAGAGACGCTCCAGGCGGCCATCCGCTTCGACACCGGCCTGTTCGCCCCCTCCGTCATCGACGGGATCTGGGCGGCCTTCGAGACGCTGCTGGAGTCCGCCCTGACCGATCCGGGCACCCCGCTGCAGAAGCTACCGCTGCTCTCCGCCGATGAGGAGCTGCGCGTGCGCACCCTCGGCCACCGGGAGCTGGAGTTCGACCACACCTTCCAGATCCACCGGGCCATCGAGCAGCACGCCATGGCCCTGCCCGACCGGCTTGCCCTCTCCTCCGCCACCGACCCCTCGGACCGGCGTACCTTCGCCCAGCTCAACACGCGGGCGAATCAGCTCGCCCGGTACTTCGCCGAGGACATGGAGGTGCGCCCCGGCGAGGTAGTGGCCCTGGTCATGGACCGCTCGGTGCTGATGGTCGAGTCGATCCTCGCGCTGTGGAAGTGCGGCGCCGCGTACATGCCGGTCGACCCCGGCTACCCCGCCGCCTTCGTCCGGTCCATGCTGGACTCCTCCGGTGTCCGCGTGGTCGCCCTGGACCCGCGGCAGGTGCCCGACGCGATACGCGTCGAACTCCCCGCCCACTGCCGGTCCGTCGAGCTCACCGAGGCCATCGGCCGCCACCACGCCGGCACCGATCCCGGGATGCCCGTGGACGTGTCCGGCCTCGCGTACGTCATCTACACCTCCGGCTCGACCGGAGTGCCCAAGGGCGTCATGGTGGAGCACCTCGGCATGCTCAACCACCTCCACGCCAAGATCGCCGACCTCGGCCTCACCGAGGACAGCGTGATCGTGCAGAACGCCTCCAACAGCTTCGACATCTCGCTGTGGCAGATGTTCGCCGCGCCGTTCCTCGGCGGCCGCACCGTCGTCGTCGCCGAGTCGCTCCAACTCGACCCGGTCCGCTTCGCCGACAGTGTGGAGGCGGAAGGCGTCACGGTCCTGGAGGTCGTGCCCTCCTACCTGGAAGCAATGCTCGACGCGTGGGAGCGCGCGGGGCGGGAGATCGCCCTGGAGAAGCTCGAGTACCTCATGGTCACCGGCGAGGCTTGCCTGCCCCGCCAGGTCAACCGCTGGCTGCGGGCCCACCCGCGGATTCTCGTGGTCAACGCGTACGGCCCGACCGAGGCCTCCGACGACGTCACCCACCACATCATGGCGCAGCACGTGGACAGCGAGATCGTGCCGCTGGGCCGGCCGATCCCCAACACCCTGATCTACGTGCTGGACGAGCACCTCCGGCCGGTGCCCCAGGGCGCCCGCGGCGAGATCTACGTCTCCGGAATCTGCGTGAGCCGCGGCTACCTGAACGCGCCCGAGCAGACCGCTCGCGCCTTCATGGCCGACCCGTTCCGTCCCGAGCAGCGCATGTACAAGACGGGTGACAACGGCCGCTGGACCGAGGACGGCCTCCTGGAGTACCTGGGCCGGACCGACAGCCAGGTCAAGGTGCGCGGATTCCGCGTCGACCTCGGCGAGATCGAGCGCCGGGTGGACGAGGCCCCCGGGGTGAAGCAGGCCTCAGTGGTCGTCAAGAACCGTGGCGGAAGCGGCCGGGACAACGAGCTGTACGCCTACCTGGTCCTGGAGCCCGGCGGCACGGTATCCGCCTGCCGCGACCACGCGCTGCGCGAACTGCCGCACCACATGGTGCCGAGCGAGTTCGTCGTCCTGGAGCGGCTACCGCTGACCTCCAACGGCAAGGTGGACCGCAAGTCGCTGGCCACCCTCGAGGCCACGAGGACCTCTTCGGCGGCGGTTGGCCCGCGAACCGATACGGAACGGGCCCTGGCAGGCATCTGGGCCGAGGTACTCGGACTGGACACCGTCGGCGTCACGGACCGCTTCTTCGACGTGGGCGGCAACTCACTGCGCGCCATCCAGGTACTGGCCCGCGTCCGTGAACGGCTCGGCGCCGGCCTCGGCCTGGAGCAGATCTTCGCGCACCCCACCGTGGCGGGGCTGGCGCAGCAGGTGTCGGGCATCGCCGGCACGGACGAGACCGACACCATCCCCAGTCTGGGCGGCGCCGGCACCTACGCCACTGCCGCCTCCCAGCGGCTGCTCCTGGACGTCGAGGACGCGTACGCACCCGCCCAGCGTGCCGCGTTCAACCGCAACGACCTCCTCGAACTGCGCGGCCCGGTGGACCCTGAGCTGCTGGAGCGCGCGTTCGTGCTGCTCGCCGAGCGCCACGAGACCCTGCGCACCACCTTCGACGCACGCGTCGAACCACCGGTGCAGACGGTGCACGCACCGGGTGCGCTCGCCCCGCTGTTCCGGACACACGACCTCGGCACCCACTCCGACCCGCAGGTCGGCCTGCAAGCGTTCGTGGAGCAGCGCATCCGGGATCCGTTCGACGTCACCAAGCAGCCGCTGGTCCGGGCCGACCTGTTCCGCACCGGCGAGGACAGCCACGCACTGCTCACCTCGATGCACCAGCTGGTCTCGGACGGGACCTCGGCCCTCGTGCTGCACCGGGAATGGCAAGAGCTGTACGACGCGCTGGTCGCGGGCCGGGCGGCCGAGCTGCCCGCGTTGTCCGTCCAGTACAAGGACGTGGCGGCCTGGCGCAACGGTCGGCTCGACGGAGAATTCCAGGAACGGCACCGTGAGTTCTGGAAGCGGGAACTGGACGGCGCCTCCTCGCGGGTGCCGCTGGCCACCGACTTCCCCCGACCGTCCGTGAGCGCGCTGGCGGGCACCCGCCTGCGACTCACGGCACCCGCCGGACTCACGCGGCGGTTCGCCGAGCTGGCCAGCGGGCTCGGCGTGACGGAGTTCGTGGTGGCGCGCGCGGCGGTCGGCCTCCTGCTGGCAGCCGAGACCGGGCAGTCCGACCTCACCATGGGCACCTACGCCCAGGGCCGCGGACGGCTGGAGCTGGAGGGCCAGATCGGCTTCCACCTCAACACCGTCCCGCTGCGATTCCGGATCCGGTCCGGGGAGGACGTGCACGATCTGCTCTCGCGGACCCAGCACGAGGTGCTGCGCGCCTTCCGGCACGAGGCCTACCCGTACGGCTGGACCATGCGGGATCTCGGCTGGGAGCGTGGCACGGACCGCAGCCCGCTGTTCGACGTCATGGTGGCGATGGACCGGCTGGACGACGAGCGGGCGCGGCGCAGCGGCAGCGTCTCGTTCGAGGTGCGCGAGCTGCCTCGACGCTCGAAGGAGGCCGACCTCCAGTTCGTCTTCCTGCGCTCCGTCCGGGACTTGGAGCTCGCCCTGACCTACAACAGCGAGGTCTTCGGCGCCGAACGAGCCCAGGACCTGCTGGAGAAACTCTGCTCTATTCTCGACGCCATGATCGAGAATCGGCCGGTGGCCCGGATTCTGGGACGCGAGGGAGCTGCGAATGAGTGACCACGACCTGCTGGCGGGACTCGACAGGGAGCGCCGGGCCGCTGGGCACAGCACCGGGCGGGGAGGTGTCGTCCGGGAACACGCGGCGGACGGCTCCGAGCGCCGGATCCTGTACGCGCACTGCGCCCCCGAGGAGCTCGACGAGGTCATCGGGGAGGAGATCGGCCTCGCGCGCGGACAGGCGTACGCCCTGGAGTGGAAGGTCTACGGCCACGACACTCCCACGGACATCGGCGAGCGGCTCATCGCCGCGGGCTTCGAGCCCGACGACCGGGAGAACGTGCTGGCGCTGCCACTCGACGAGGCCGCCCTGGCGGCCTTCGATCCGGCGGGCCGGGACATCCGACGCGTCGTGGACGAGCAGGGCCTCGACGACTATGCGGAGATCGCCGCCGCGCTCGGCAGGCGCGACGCGCAGCAGGAGAAACAGCGACTGGCCGGCGAACTACGGAATGCGCCGGAGGCAATGAGCATCCACATCGCTTACGTGAGCGGCTCACCGGCGGCCTGCGGCCGGGTGTACTTCCGGCCGGGCGGCCCCTACGCCGAGCTGGCGGGCGGCCGCACCCGGCCGGAGTACCGCAGGCAGGGCCTGTTCACCGCGCTGGTCGGCAGCAGGCTGCGGGAGGCGCGGGAGCGAGGGCGGACACACGCCTTCGTCGACGCCCTGCCGACCTCGGAACCCACACTGCGCAAGCGCGGGTTCGGGCTTGTGACCTGGACCCGGCCATTCATCTACGACCCCGGTGCGTGAGAGCCTGTCGGGTGACACACAGTCACACCAACGACAGCCAGTCTTGATGGTCACCCCAGATGCGGTTGCAGCACTAAGGGCTTGCAGAGAATCAAGGTGTTGCTTCCCGCGCTGAAGCTCGTTGGTGTGGTATGCGCATCCCGAACGAGAATCGTGACCACCTCGCTGTGAAGTTTGATGTGTTGTTCCCGCATCTGGACGAGCGGCAG
>NZ_JBSFET010000130.1:0-11836 GCF_053594575.1 Streptomyces sp. NPDC001880 | reverse complement strand
GTCGATGTCGACGGCGGCGACGGCCAGGGTGAGCGGCAGCGCGGCCGAACGCCGGGCCGCCGCGGCGACTTGGGCCAGACTCATCGGATTCTCACCACTTCTCCCGACCGCACCGAGGTCGGCCGGCCGCCTCTTGCCGCGATTCGCCCCGCCACCACGACGATATCGATGCCTCCGGGTGCCAGCAGGGGGCGCTCGAAGTCGGCGGTGTCACGTACCGACGCCGGGTCGAGAACGACCAGATCGGCGAGGGCGCCGTCGCGGACCACGCCGCGGCCGGTGAGGCCGAACCGCCCGGCAGGCAGTCCGGTCATCTTGTGCACCGCGCTCTCCAGCGGCAGCAGTTGCTCGTCACGGCTGTAATGACCGAGCACCCGGGCGAAACTCCCCGCCCAGCGCGGATGCGGCCGACCGGGTTTGGGGACACCGTCCGAACCGATCATCGACAACGGGCTGGCGATGACCCGGCGGACATCGTCCTCCCGCATGGAATGGCTGATGATGGTCACTTCGCCCTGCTCCGCCAGCAGGAGATCACACGCCTGGTCGACCGGATCCACACCGCGCTCGGCCGCGAGGTCGGCGATGCTGCGTCCCTCGGCCTCAGGGTGCGTCTGCGCTGCGGCCACCGAGATGAGGTCCCAGCCGCCGTTGCCGACGGTGTTCTCCCACCCTTCGACGCCCTGGGCGATGTCCGTTCTGATCCGGTCCCGGGTCTCGGGCCGGCGCAGCCGCTCCAGCAGAGCGCCGACGCCGCCCTCACTCGCCCATGGGGGCAGCATGGCATGCAGTACGGTGCTTCCCGCCGTGTACGGATAAACGTCGCACAGCACATCCACGCCTTCGGCGCGGGCCCGTTCCAGACGGGGCAGGGTCCGCAGTGTGGCGCCCCAGGCGTACCGGCCCGCGGTCTTGTGGTGGGAGATCTGCAAAGGGGCGCCGGAGCGCACCGCGATCTCCAGGGCCTCCTCCAGTGCGGACTCCACCTGCGACATCTCGTCGCGAAGATGGGTGACGTAGGGCTTGCCGTGACGGGCTGCGACCCCGGCCAGCGCGACGATCTCCTCGGTGTCGGCATAGGTGCCGGGAGGGTAGATCAGCCCGGTGGACAGACCGGCCGCCCCCTGGGCCAGCGCCCGGTCGAGCAGTGCGCACATGGTGTCCAGTTCGTCGGGCCGTGGCGGCCGGGCCTCGAAGCCCATCACTCCGGCGCGCAGTGTGCCGTGGCCGACCAGCGAGGCGATATGGGTGTGGCGCAGCGCGGGATCCTGTCCGGCGGCGAACGCGTCGAAGTCCACGGCGGGCCGCACCGGTCCGAGCCCGAAGGTCACCCTGAGATGCTCGGCGAGCTCCGGCAGCCGCTCGGGGAGCGAGGGGAACAAACTGGTCCCGCAGTTGCCGCAGATCTCCGTGGTGACGCCCTGGAGCAGCGGTGCGAGACGGAGGCCATCGATCGGCTCCGCGGCACCGCCGGCTCCGTGGGGCGCCGCGAGGGCGTCGGAGTGCGTGTGCACGTCGATGAAGCCGGGGGTGACGACCCGCCCTGTCACGTCCAGGGTCTCGACGGCCGAAGCATCGGCGCCGACGGGAAGTACGGCGATCCGACCGTCCACCACCGCGATGTCCGCTTCCCGGGCGGGTGCGCCGGTTCCGTCCACGAGCGTGCCGCCGCGCAGCAGCAGATCGGGGGAGCGGCCCATCACAGCACCGTCGACAGGAAGGCCCGCGTGCGCTCGTGTCGCGGGTCGGTGAACAACAGGTCGGGGCTCCCGGCCTCGACGACGACGCCCCGGTCCATGAACAGGACCCGGTCGGCGACCTCGCGGGCGAAGCCCATCTCGTGGGTGACCACGATCATCGTCATTCCGCTGCGGGCCAGGTCGCGCATGACGCCGAGCACCTCGCCGACGAGTTCGGGATCGAGGGCGGAGGTGGGTTCGTCGAAGAGCATGAGGGCGGGTTCCATGGCCAGTGCGCGGGCGATCGCCACGCGCTGCTGCTGCCCGCCGGACAGCTGCTCCGGGTAGTGGTCCGCCCGGTCCGCGAGACCGACGTCGGCCAGCAGCCTGCGGGCCTGCTCCTCGGCCTGCGCCCGGGGCCGGCTCTTGACGGCGACCGGCCCCTCCATCACGTTCTGCACCGCTGTGCGGTGCGGGAACAGGTGGAAGCGCTGGAACACCATGCCGATCCGCTCGCGTTGCCGCCGGATGTCCCGGGCGCGCCGCTCGCGCAGCACCCGGCCGGACGGCCCGTGCTGTTCGTAGCCGACCAGTTCGCCGTCCATCCACACCCGCCCCGCGTCGATCCGCTCAAGGTGGTTGAAGCAGCGCAGCAGTGTGGACTTCCCGGATCCGGAGGGGCCGATGACACAGAGCACCTCACCGCTGCGGACGTCGAGGTCGATGCCCTTCAGCACCTCGGTGTCACCGAACTTCTTACGGACCCCGCGGGCCCTGAGGATCACGTCGTTCATGCTGCTGCTCCCTTGTTGGCGCGTCCGGGCCGGAGGTTGGCCAGGATCCTGCTCCGTAGCACGGGAGCGGCGCCGGGGCTGTAGCGGCGCTCGACGGCGTGCTGGCCGATGGTGGCGATCGTGGTGAGCGCGAGGTACCAGAGCGAGGCCACCAGGAGCAGCGCGACCACTTCGAAGTTGGCGAGGTAGAGGTGCTGGGACACGGTCATCAGGTCGGCTCCGGCGATGACCGAGACCAGTGAGGTCGTTTTGAGCATGGAGATGAACTGGTTGCCGAACGGCGGAATGATGACCCGCATCGCCTGCGGAAGGATGATCCTGGAGAGGATCTGACGGTTCGACATCCCGATGGACGCGCCTGCCTCGCGCTGGCCGGGATCCACGCTCTGGATGCCTGCCCGCACGATCTCGGCCATGTAGGCGCCCTCGTTGATGGAGAGACCGAGCAGCGCGGCCACGAATCCGGTGATCACCTGGTTGGACTGCCAGCTGATGAGTTTGGGGCCGTCGAACGGGATTCCGATGCTGATCACGGGGAACAGCAGGGCCAGGTTGAACCAGAAGATGAGCTGGACCAGCAGCGGGGTGCCCCGGAAGAACCAGGTATAGGCACCGGCGGTGAGACGCAGGACCGGACTGTCGGACAGCTGCATCACCGCGACGACGATCCCGATGGCGATGCCGAGAGCCATCGAGATGAGGGTGAGCTGAATGGTCACCCCGAGGCCCTTGAGGATCACGCTGTCGAACTGGTACTTGGCGACGATGTCCCAGTGAAGATTGGGGTTGACGATGATGGTGTAGGCGAGCCACACCGCGAACAGCGTGGCGGCGAGGACCGCGAGCCAGCGCCCGGGACGAGGGCGTCCGGTCACCTGGAGGGAGAGGTCGTCCTCCTGCGCCGTTCCATCGGCGAGCATGACATCCGGCTTCCCTACGGGGACCGGGCCGGGTATTTTCTGGTGGTTCATGTCCGTTCTCACTGCCCGTCGTTGACGGTGGCCTCGGGTACGGCGCTGCCGCCGACTCCCCAGGTGTCGAGGATCTTCTTGTAGTCCCCGTTGTCGATGAGTTCCTGCAGCGCCTTGCGCACGGCGTCTCGCAGTCCGCTCTGGCTCTTCGCGGACGCGATGCCCCAGGGGGCGGTGCCGTACTGCTCCGGCAGCACTTCGTACGCGCTGCTCTTCTTCGTGAACATCTTGGCGACGGGGTAGTCGACGATGGTCGCGACCGCGCGTCCGCTGTCCAGTTGCAGCAGCCCGGTCGGTGCGTCCTCGCTCTGCGAGATCCGCATCTTCTCCTGGCACTTGGCGTTCTGCTCCTCGCCGATGTGGAGGTTGGAGCTGCCCTTGGCGAGGACGACGGTCTTTCCACAGAGATCCGCGAGCGACTTGATGCCCTGCGGGTTGCCCTGCTTCGTCATGATGACGCCGCCGGTGCGGAAGTAGTCGACGAAGTCGACCGCCTGGCGTCTCTGGGCACTGTCGGTCATGGACGACATGACCAGGTCGAACCGTCCGGACTCCAGTCCGGGGATCAGTCCGTCGAAGGCGGCATTGGTGAGTTCGAGCTTCAGCTTGAGCTGTTCGGCAATGGCCTTGGCGAGATCGGGGTCGACACCGGTGAGCCGGGTGGTGCCGGGCGCGTACATTTCCATCGGCGGATAGCCGACCGCGGTGGCCACCCGGAGTACACCCTTCTGCCGGTACTGAGCGGGCAGCAGCTCGGCCGCGGTCCGGCCGGAGGCGGTCTGGGACTCGGTCCCGGCCGGGGCGTCGCCCTGACCGGAACGCCCACAGGCAGTGGCCGCGAGGGCGACCATGGCCAGGGCTGCCAGACAGCGAAGAGAACGGGGACGATTCATCGGATTTCTCCCTCACGGGTGACGGTGCGCCGATGCTGGCAGCCGCACCCCGGTGAATGGAAGATGATGAAGCTATTCACGCCTGACCATCGAAATCCGTACGGGTCCGCACCTGCCGCTGCTGCGCCCGACGGACCTGGCCCCGAAGAAGCCACTGCGCTGGGCAGGAACGGATACGCACCAGCCGCGGCCTCGGCGCGGTGATCGCTCTGGTGTCCCGGCAGCTGCTCCTCACGAACGCGCCCCCGGGAACACAGGGGAGCACGGCACCGTCGGGGGTGTCCTGTTCATGTCGTTTCGCGGTTGAGAATCACAGGATGGCGGGTTTGTCCCCGGAGAGGTGCAGAGAGCCGGTGGCTGCGCGCCGGGAGAGGTGGTCGAGGTCGCCGGTGCCGGGGATGGCCGGGACGTGAGGGCCGCGGCGACCCGCCACCCCGACCCCGCGACTCTCGAAGGTGAAGCGTGCCGGACACCGACCGGGGTGGCCCTGTGCCGGCCCTCGTCGTCCGGCGGCGTGTTGCCGTGGTCGAACGGCTGCCCGCGCTTCTGCCGCGGCGTTCTTCTCGGGTGTCGGGCACTCCGGGCAGAGCAGGCGGGCCGGGACTCCTCTGTCGTGTGTGGGGTTTCCCGTGCACAACGAACGACCCTTCTCAGCGGTGCGGTGACCGTCGCACGGTCAGCACCGCCACGTCGTCGTGCTGGCTTCCGCCCCCGGCGAACGCACGCGCGTCGTCGTAGAGCGCACGCGGCAGATCGGTGGGCGAGAGCGACACGCGCCGGGTGAGGCTCTCGGTGAGGGGGTAGAACGCACCGCCCGGGGCGCGGGTCTCGGTGAGTCCGTCCGTGGTCAGAAGCAGGGTCGCGCCGGGTGGGAAGACGAACCAGTCGACCGTCGCGGGTTCGCCGGCGAGCTCGGCGAGACCGAGGGGGACGCCGGACGTGAGGGTCAGTGTCGTGACGGTGGCATCCTGCAGCACCTTCGGCAGGACGTGTCCGCAGTTGATCGCCTGCACCTCCGCACCCGCGTCGATGTTGAGGACGAGCGCGGTGACGAACCTCTCGTCGTCGCCGGTCTGCGTGGCATAGGAGTTGTGCCGTACGACGGAGGCGTCCAGGGCGTCGACGAGCGCGGTCAGGGTGGGCTCCCGGTGGGCCGTCGCACGGAAGGCGCCGATGACGGCGAACGCGGCGCCGACCGCCGGGAGGCCCTTTCCCTGGACATCGCCGATCAGTACCCGGGTACCCCACGGTGAGTCGACGACGTCGTAGATGTCCCCGCCGACCAGGCGGTCCTCCTGTACGGGCTCGTACACGCCGTTCACCAGGACGTCGCCGGTGACCATGGGCAGGGGGCGCAGGATGTGGCGCTGCATCGCGGCAGCGGTGGAGCGCAGCCGCATCATCTCCTGCTCACGGCTGATGCGGCGGTGGCACGCGTAGACGGAGGCGGCCCCCAGGACGATGGTGAGCAGGATCATGAGGAACCTGTCGAGCCACGGCCACCCGTCTCCCTGCCGGACCAGCATGGTGACGATGACGACGAGCTCGGTCCAGGCGAACACGATCTTCGTCTGGCGGACGGTGCACAGTGCTGACGCCGCCCCCGGAAGGAAGACGAGAAGGCCGAGCAGCCACACCGGGGACTGCGACAGGGCTCCCAGAACCAGCACCAGCAGGGTCACTGAGGCGACGCCGATCACGACTTCGACCTCGCTCGGCGGTGCGATGGCTTCGACCGGACCCACCGGTTTCTTCGAGTGCTTGCGGAGCACGGGACCTCCGGGGCAGATGGGGCATTTGCCCTCTACCGTAGGCATGCCCCGACCATGGGCGGCCACGCCCCGCCGGATGACCGCGCCCTCCCGGTGGCAGGCACTCCGGGCCGGCGCATGGCGCTCAGGGCAGCGGGATAGGGTTCCCCCGAGGAGGAACTGGATGCTGCAGGTACTGGGACTGGGCCCGGCTGAAGAGGCTGTCTACACCGCTCTGCTGCCCCGGCCGTCCGCCTCTGCCCAGGACCTCGTCCGGCAGGTCGGACTGGAGCGGGCCGAGATCGCCAGCGTTCTGCGCGACCTGGCGGAACGTGGCCTGGTCGCGGTGGTGTCCGAGGAGGGTGGCGCGACACCGGACCCGGCCGACCAGGAAACTGCCGCCCGGTACCGGCTCACGCCACCGTCCGTGGCCCTCGCCCCGCTCCTCGTCGAGCAGCGCAACGCGCTGCAGCGGGCCGAGACCGCGTTCTCGATGCTCACCGAGCAGTACCGCAGTACCACCGCACACCCGGCGGGCAGTGTCGTGGAGGTGGTCGTGGGCGTGGAGCAGGTCGCCCACCGGTTCCACCAGCTGCAGCGCGGTGCGCAGCGGGAGTTGCTCGTGTTCCTTGTGGGCGAGCCGATCGCGGTGCCGCGGGAGGACACCGACACGGCGGAGAGTTCCGCGCTGGACCGCGGGGTCGAATTCCGGGTCGTGGCCACGAAGAACTACCTCGACGGCCACGAGGTGGCACCGGACATGCGGGCGGCCATCACGGCAGGGCTGGAACTCCGCCTGGTCGATGCCCTGCCGCTGAAGATGGTCGTGTCGGACCGGGAGCGCGCCATGGTCCCTCTGGAGGTCGCCGGTCCTTGCGGCGAGCCGAGCGCCATCGTGGTGCACCGCAGCGGTCTGCTCACCGCCCTGGTGCACCTTTTCGAGAAGGAATGGGACCGGGCCCAGCCGCTGTACCCCACTGCCACGGGCGTACGGGTGCAGGCGGCGGCGGCGCAATGGCCGACCGAGGGTGAACTCGAAGTCCTGGCCCTGCTGTTGGCGGGGATCTCCGATCGGCGTGCGGCTTCGCAGCTCGGTGTCTCCATCCGGACCGTGGAGCGGCGGACGCGCCGCCTGATGGATCTTGCAGGAGCGGATTCCCGCCTGCAGCTCGGCTGGCACGCCGCCCGCGCGGGCTGGCTGTGACCGCCCCCCTGTCATGATCGTCTGACGGAAAACCGACATGCGGGGAACCCGTCAAGCACAGATATCCCTACGCCATGTGCATGTCTGCCAGGCTGCAGCCGCACCAAATCTTTGTGCCAAGTAGGGAGATTCATGCGTCCCATCACGCGTATAGCCATGGGCGCGGCGTCCGCCGCGACCCTGGCCTTTACGGCAGTCACGCCGTCAGGGGCGGCGGATGCGCCTCATGACGCCACCTCGGGGAAGAAATCCATCGTCGGCAGCGAGGCTGCGCAGAACCGCGGCAAGCAGACGACGGTCACGCTCGTCACCGGCGACAAGGTCCTTGTGACCACGGACAAGTCGGGCCGCAGCTCCGCGGCGGTGCTGCCCCGCGAGGACGGGACGCAGCCGATGTTCCGTACCTACCAGTCGGGCAAGGACCTCTACGTCTATCCCGACGGCGTCACGCGGGCCATCAGCGAGGGCATGGTCGACGAGGAGTTGTTCAACGTCACCGGCCTCATCCGCCAGGGTTACGACGACCGGCACACTGACGCGCTCCCGCTGATCGCCACCTACGGAAGGGGCGTGAACGTTGCCAAGAGCGCGCCGGAGGCGCCTCGCGGCTCCAAGCGGAGCCTGCTGCTTCCCGCCGTGGGCGGCGTAGCGCTCAAGGCGGACAAGGACACCGCCGCCGCGTTCTGGCGGGACATCACCGACCCCCGCTCGCGTTCCGCCTCCGCGCTGAAGAAGCTGTGGCTGGACGGCAAGGTCGAGGCCACCTTGGACCGGTCCACCAAGCAGGTCCACGCGCCCGAGGCATGGGCGGCCGGCTACGACGGCAAGAACACCAAGGTCGCCGTGCTGGACACGGGTGTGGACGCCGAGCACCCGGACCTGGTCGACCGGGTCAGCGAAGCCAAGAACTTCACCGACTCCAAGACCTCCGACGACTATGTGGGCCACGGCACCCACACCGCCTCCACGGTCGGCGGGTCCGGCGCCGCGAGCGACGGCAAGAAGAAGGGGGTCGCCCCCGGCACCTCCCTGCTCATCGGAAAGGTCCTCAACGACGGCGGGTCCGGTCTGGACTCCTGGGTCATCGCCGGGATGCAGTGGGCCGTCGACCAGCAGGCCGATGTCGTCTCCATGAGCCTGGGCAACCCGTCGGTCAGGGACTGCACCGACCCGGTGGCGCAGGCCACGAAGCAGCTCGCGCAGAACACGCGCACCCTGTTCGTCGTCGCCGCGGGCAACTCCGGACCGGGCACCGAGACCGTCTCCTCGCCCGGGTGCGTGCCCGACGTGCTGACCGTCGGCGCCGTGGACCGGGACGACACCACCGCTCAGTTCTCCAGCCGTGGCCCCGTGGCCGTGACGCACACGCTCAAGCCCGAGATCGCGGCCCCCGGCGTCGACATCTCGGCGGCCTCCGCAGGCGGCCGAGGCGTCTACGCCTACCGGTCGATGTCCGGCACCTCGATGGCGACCCCGCACGTGGCGGGCGCCGCGGCCATCCTCCGCCAGGCCCACCCGGACTGGACCGCACAGCAGATCAAGGCCGCGCTCGTCTCCTCGGCCCGAACCGGTGGGAAGGTGCCCGGCGCCGACGAGACCGGCGGCGGAGTCCTCGACGTCTTCGCCGCGGTGAACCAGAAGGTGCTCGCCGCCCCCGCCGTCCAGGCCGGCAGCTACAACTGGCCGCAGGACGCGTCGGACCGCACCACCGTGCAGGTGCCCTTCACCAACACCGGCACCAAGGACCTCACCCTGGACGTGAAGGTCAGCGATGTGCACGGCAACGACGGCAGCACGGTCCGCTCCGGCATCATCAAGCCGGAGCAGCGCAAGGTGACGGTCCCCGCAGGGGCCACAGCCCAGCTGCCGGTGCGCGTCGACCCCACCGCCCGCCTCCAGGACTCCCAGTACGGTGCGGTCACCGGCCGTATCCTGGCCACCAGCGGTGACGTGCACGTCTCCGTGCCGGTCACGCTCTACGTCGAGCCGGAGACGGTCACGCTCCGGGTCAAGACCATCGACCGCAACGGCGACGCCGCGACCGGCAATTCCTCCCTGGACCTCGTCAGCCTGGACATCGACAAGGGAGAACGCCGCAAGAACGCCGGAGCACCCGACCAGACCTACCGCGTCCGTCCGGGAAGCTACTCCCTCAGCGGCTTCGTGACGACGTACGACGCCGGCAACGCGCCCGAATCGATGAGCTACCTCGCGCAGCCGCAGCTTCGCCTCACCCGGGACACCACCGTTGTCCTCGATGCCCGCAAGGCCCATCGGCTGAGCCTGGACACAGAACGGCCCGCGAAGGTGGACACGACCACCTTCAGCTATGCCCGCAACTGGGACGACACCTGGCAGGTCTCCGGCTCGCTGACCGCGGACGGCACCGTTCAGAAGTTCTACGCGGACGTCGACGGGCGCGCCACGGACGGCACCTTCACGTTCCGGCCCACCTGGCGTGCCTCCGGCTCCCAGGACGGCTCGCCGTACGTCTACAACCTGACGTTCCCCACCTCGGGACCGCTCAACGCCGACCAGACGTACCGGCCCAGGGACTCCCGGCTGGCGCGGGTCACCGAGACCTGGAACGCCATGGGCAAGGAAGCGGACTACCTCGACGCCCTGTTCCTGCGCCCCGCCGAAGACAGCGCCGCGTACGTTCCCGTGAGCCCGTACGGCTCGGTGCACGTGCCCGGAACCCGCACCGCCTACTACACGGCTGCCGAGGACGCCGTCTGGTACCACGGCGCCATGACCAGTTTCCCGTTCGCCGCGTTCATGGGAGACCAGGAACGTGTCTACCGGCCCGGGGAGCGCCGCACCGAGGAATGGTACGGCGACCTCCTGAGGACGTCCGCGTCGCGCGACGCCGACGGCAAGCTGCTGTTGGCCGCCGAGCGGCAGGGAAACCTGATGGGCTTCCAGACCGGGTTCTGGCTCGACGGCTCCGGGGACCACTGGTCCCCCGGCGGGTCCTTCGGTGACATCGGCAACCTGGCGCTGAAGCGCGACGGCGAGCTGATCGGCAAGCGCGTCGACCCCTACGGCGTGTTCGAGGTGCCGGACGAGGACTCCGTCTACGAGCTGACCCAGAACCTGCAGAAGATCGCTTCCTCGGACTGGAACTGGCTGCGCTCCACCGCCGTCAGCACCTCCTGGACCTTCCGCTCCCACCGGGAAGCGGATGTCTTCTCGCGCGGCCTGCCGCTGCTCTTCCCGGCCTATGACCTGCCGGTGGACGGCATGAAGACCCTGCCCGCGAAGAAGGACCTGAAGGTCGGCCTGGCGGCCGAGGGACATGCCGGATATACTCCGGGCGCGCTCACGGCGGCCACGCTGTCCTACTCCTACGACGGCGGAACCACCTGGACCCAGGCACCGACCGAGCGCCACGACGGCCGCTGGACGGCCGTCCTCGACCACACCGGAGCCTCCGGCAAGCAGGTCACCCTGAAGACGACCCTCACCGACGCCAACGGCAACGCGGTCACCCAGACCATCACCCGCGCCTACGACGTCCGGTAATCACCAGGCCCTGGGCCGCGTGGAGCCAGTACGGTCACCACGCGGCCCCGTGGTGTCGGCGGGTGTGAGTGGCTGAGTACCAGTCAGCAGACCCGACCAAGCGCGGCGCGAGCGTAGGCGACCAGCTTCTCCGATGCCTCGGCCGCCAAGCCAGAACATGGGGACGGCCCTTGGCATCGGCTTCACCTGGCGGATTCCACTTCCCTGAACTCTCCGGCCCCGTCACGGTTGGTAACCTGCCGGGATGACTGCGCCTTTCGACGAAGCCGTCCGCGCTCGGCTGCAAGCCCCCAACATCTGGTACGTCGGCACCGTGTTCGCCGACGGAGCACCGCAGGTCAGCCCGATGTGGGTGGATCTGGAGGGAGAGGGGGAGCTGACGTTCAACACTTCGGTGGGTCGGGTCAAGGAGGAGAACCTGCGCCGCGACCCCCGTGTCTATCTTTCACACGCGGACGTCACCGACGCCTTCGACCGAGTGCAGATCAGCGGTGTGGTGTCCCGCTTCATCGAGGGCGAGGAGGCACACGAGCGAATGGACCGGCTGGCCCGCAAGTATCTGGGCGTCGAGCGCTTCGAGTGGACCATGCCGGGAGAACAGCGGGTCGCGGTGATCGTGCGCCCGGTCAAGGTGCGGCACATCGTCGGGGTGGAGCGGTTCCGGCCCGGCGGCCCCGTCCCCGCCCCGTGACCCGAGAACGGCCGCTCTGCCCGCCGGCTGAAGCGCTCCTTGGTGCACGGTACGTGGAAGTTGCCGCCCGCGAGCAGAAGTCGTCCGACTCCGGCGTCAAGGTGTCCGGGGCGTCGTCCCTGGCTCACAGGGTGTGGGCATCGCGTACTGGCGGTGCGCGAGAGCAGTGGGCTGCCGAGGGACCTGGGGCATCGGTCAGCGCCTCCGTACCCATGCGGCTGCCGCGCGGACCCTCCCACCCTGATTCGGTCCGGACGTGCCACGGGCCCCGAGGATCAAAGCGGACAACAGCGGTCACGTACGGCTCCCAGAGACCTCGCCGACCTCA
>NZ_JBSFET010000129.1:0-12130 GCF_053594575.1 Streptomyces sp. NPDC001880 | reverse complement strand
CCACCACCGCGTACTGGAACGCACCGAGGTCGAGGTCCGGCAGCACGGGTGCGTACGGGTGACGCCGCTGCACGAGCCCGACCAGTACAGCACCCCGCCCTACGGCGGCCCCGGCCCCTGGGCACCCGCACCGCCCGTACAGCGGCCGGTCCCGACCCCGGCGCACGGCACCCCCGTACCCCCGCAGTACGCGGGGACGAACGGTGCGGGCATCCCCACATCGCCCGCCGCCACCCCGCCGCCCCACGTGGCCCAGCAGCAGCCTCACCCCCAGTCGCAGCCCCAGAGGGCGTCGACGCAGTGGCTCCAGTACGACCCGTGGGGCGCACCCAGGCAGCCGCTCACCAACCCGGGCCCGCCGCTCGGGGCCGACACCGGCCGCAAGAAGAGCCGGCGCGGCTCCCTCCTCGTCGGCGCGGTGCTGCTCGCGCTGGTGGCGGGCGGAATCGGCGGCGGCATCGGGGCCTACATCGAGCGCAACGGCGGTCTCACCCAGGTCGAGCTCCCGCAGGCCGGCCGCAGCAGCGGTGGCCGGGCCCCCGACAGCGTCGCCGGTATCGCCGCCAGCGCCCTGCCCAGCGTGGTCACCCTCCACGTCTCCGGCGCCTCCGAGTCCGGCACCGGTACCGGCTTCGTCCTCGACGGCTCCGGCCACATCCTCACCAACAACCACGTCGTAGCCCCGGCCGGCCAGGGCGGCGAGATCACCGTGACGTTCAGCGGCGGGGAGACCGCGCGTGGCGAGATCGTCGGCAAGGACAGCGGCTACGACCTGGCCGTGGTCAAGGTCACCGGCGTCTCCGGCCTCAAGCCGCTGCCTCTGGGCAACTCCGACAATGTGCGGGTCGGCGACCCCGTGGTGGCCATCGGCGCCCCCTTCGACCTCTCCAACACCGTGACCTCCGGCATCATCAGCGCCAAGGACCGGCCGATCACCGCGGGCGGCGAGAAGGGCGACGGCAGCGACATCAGCTACGTCGACGCGCTGCAGACCGACGCGCCGATCAACCCGGGCAACTCCGGCGGTCCGCTCGTCGACGCCGACGCCCATGTCATAGGCATCAACAGCGCCATCCGCGCCGCCGGCAGCGGCTCGGCCGAGGAAGGCGGCCAGGCGGGTTCCATCGGCCTCGGCTTCGCCATCCCGATCAACCAGGGCAAGCGGGTCGCCGAGGAGCTGATCAACACCGGGAAGGCCACCCACCCGGTGATCGGCGTCACGCTGGACATGGAGTACGCCGGGGACGGCGCCAGGGTCGGCTCGAAGGGCGCGGCGGGCAAGCCCGCGGTGACGCCGGGCGGGCCCGGGGCCAAGGCCGGGATCAGGCCCGGTGACATCATCACCGAGGTCGACGGCCGGCGGGTGCACAGCGGCGAGGAGCTGATCGTGAAGATCCGCGCGCACCGCCCGGGAGACCGCCTGGACCTCACGCTGGCACGCGGTGGTAAAGACCTGTCCATCTCTTTGACGCTCGGCTCGGCGAGCGGCAGCTGACAGCCCCGTGACGCTACCGCGCGGACAGTTTCGACGGGTACCGTGGGCGGGTCCGGACCTCGACCGACATGGTCTCGGAGAACACGAGGAGCAACAGGGTGTTCAATGACATAGGCGCACTCGAGCTGGTGACGCTCGCGATTCTGGGCGTGCTGGTCTTCGGCCCGGACAAGCTGCCGAAGGTTATCCAGGACGCCTCGCGCTTCATCCGCAAGATCCGCGAGTTCTCGGAGAATGCCAAGGAGGACATCCGTACGGAGCTCGGCCCGGAGTTCAAGGACTTCGAGTTCGAGGACCTCAACCCCAAGACGTTCGTCCGCAAGCAGCTCATGGACGGCAAAGACGACCTGGGGCTGAAGGAGATCCGCGAGAGCTTCGACCTCCGCAAGGATCTGGCGGAGGTCACCGACGCGGTGAACGGCCGGGAGAACAGGGGCCTGGAGTCCGCGGATGTGTCGGGCGCCTCGGCGATCACCGCCGCCAACGGCTCCGCCGGCGCTCCGGACCTGCTCAAGAAGCGTGACCAGCCAAGCAAGGACGACCGGCCGCCGTTCGACGCCGACGCCACCTGACCCCCGGCCAATCCCGGCTCGTCCGGACGGTATGGCTATTCTCCATCTGTCCGGTTGTGAGTACGCCCGTTGGGGGGCGGGCCGCTCCGGACCCAACGGATCGAGGAGGCGGCCGGGCAGATGGAGACGACAAGTCGGGTGGGCGCGGAAGATGCGCCGGGCACAGTCACCGCAGAGGGGAAGCCGACGGCCCGGCGTACTGTCGACAGCTATCTGGCAGCCACGTTTCCCTGGTACGGACTGGACGAGGCCTTCACCGGGCCGCGCCGGCTGATGCAGGTGGGCACCGCGGCGGACGGCACGGTGCAGCACGGTTCCATCGGACACGGTGACGAACCGTCGATGCGGGCCGACGCGGGCGCCGAGAAGCAACGGTTCGCCGTCGTGGTGTCGATGGTCAGCAGCCCGGTGCGGCACAGCGGTGACGGCACGGGGGTGCTGGACGCGACCACGGTGTCCTCCGCGGCCTGGCTGGCCGGGTCCGGCCTGCTCGCCTGCACATGGCCCCCGCAGATGGACCACGCGCTGCGCGACGACTGGCTGGACCAGCAGACGGAGACGGCGTTCGAACTCGCCGACGACCTGGAAGGCCCCGCATGGTCGGTGCTGTCGCTGCCGGTGGACGGTGTCCCGGTGCCGTTCCACTACCGCGAGTCCGAATACGGCTGGGTACTGGCGGGATCGGCCCGCGGCGAGGTGCACATCGGGGCGTACGGGCGGGGGATGAGCGCGTACGGGCTGGGGTTCTCGGTGATCGACGACGTCACGACGTACGCGTAGCAAGCAGACGCGGGCGTACGCGCAGACGTGCGCGGAACACCGAGCGGTGACCGGCCCCGGGCCGGTCACCGCTCGTTCGTCTCAGAACTTGTTGCGCGGGGTGATGCCCAGCGACATGCCCGCCAGGCCGCGCTGACGGCCGCCCAGCTTGTCCGCGATGGTGCGCAGCGCCTTGCCGGCCGGGGAATCGGGGTCGGACAGGACGACCGGCTTGCCCTCGTCGCCGCCCTCGCGCAGCCGTACGTCGATCGGGATGGAGCCGAGCACCGGCACCTCCGCGCCGGTCGTCCTCGTCAGGCCCTCGGCGACCTTCCGGCCACCGCCGGTGCCGAACACATCGACCATCTCGTCGCAGTGCGGGCACGGCATGCCCGACATGTTCTCGACGACGCCGACGATCTTCTGGTGGGTCTGCACGGCGATCGAACCGGCCCGCTCGGCGACCTCGGCCGCCGCCTGCTGCGGGGTGGTGACGACCAGGATCTCGGCGTTCGGAACGAGCTGCGCCACCGAGATCGCGATGTCGCCGGTGCCCGGCGGCAGGTCGAGCAGGAGGACGTCGAGGTCGCCCCAGTACACATCGGCGAGGAACTGCTGGAGCGCGCGGTGGAGCATCGGTCCGCGCCACACCACCGGGGCGTTGCCCGGGGTGAACATGCCGATGGAGATGACCTTCACACCGTGCGAGGACGGCGGCATGATCATGTTCTCGACCTGGGTCGGCTTGCCCTCCGCGCCGAGCATCCGCGGCACGCTGTGCCCGTAGATGTCCGCGTCCACGACACCGACCTTGAGGCCGTCGGCGGCCATCGCGGCCGCGAGGTTCACTGTCACGGACGACTTGCCGACGCCGCCCTTGCCGGACGCGACCGCGTAGACCCGGGTCAGCGAGCCGGGCTTGGCGAACGGCACCTCGCGTTCCGCCGTGCCGCCGCGCAGCGAGGAGGCGAGCTCCTTGCGCTGTTCGTCGCTCATCACGTCGAGCGTGACGTCGACCCGCGAGACGCCCTCGACACGGGCGACCGCGTCCGTGACGCTCTTGGTGATCGTCTCGCGCATCGGGCAGCCTGAGACCGTGAGATAGACCGTGACAGCGACCGCACCGTCAGCGTCGATCTCGACCGATTTCACCATGCCGAGTTCGGTGATCGGACGGTGGATCTCCGGGTCGTTCACTGTCGCCAGTGCCTCAAGCACCGCGTCTTCCGTAGCCATACCTCGATAGTACGGGTGCGCGCGGCGCTCCTTGAGGGTGGTGGTGGGCGACGGGAGGGCGTTACGGCGCCTGCCGCTACGCGTGAGTAGGAACGGGTCAGTGGTCTTCGTCGCTCTCGGCCGGGAGCAGGGAGTGCCGGTCGTCGAGGTCCTTCACGAGGTCCTCCAGTTCGGAGCGGATCCAGTCGCGGGTGGCGACCTCGCCGAGTCCCATCCGCAGCGAGGCGATCTCCCGCGTGAGGTACTCGGTGTCCGCGATGGAGCGCTCGTTCTGCTTGCGGTCCTGTTCGTAGGTGACCCGGTCGCGGTCGGCCTGCCGGTTCTGCGCGAGCAGGATCAGCGGGGCCGCGTACGAGGCCTGGAGCGACAGCATCAGAGTCAGGAAGATGAACGGGTACCCGTCGAACCGCCACTCCACGGGCGCGAAGGCGTTCCACAGCACCCAGACGATGATGACCAGTGTCATCCAGGCGATGAAGCGCCAGGTGCCCAGGAATCGGGCGATCCGTTCGGAGAGCCGGCCGAACGACTCGGGGTCGTATTCGGGCAGCAGCCGCCGCCGCGGGGCCTTCGGCTGGTCCAGCCGGGAACGGGGCGGGCGCGCGATGCCCGAGGCACCCGTCGGCGCCGTCTTCGAGCGCTCCTCAGCCGCCACCGGAGACTCCCGCCTCGCTGTGGAAGTCCGTCTCCCGCCAGTCCTCGGGCAGCAGGTGGTCGAGTACGTCGTCGACGGTCACCGCGCCGAGCAGAGATCCGCTCTCGTCCACGACCGGTGCCGAGACCAGGTTGTACGCGGCCAGATAGCTCGTCACGGCCGGCAGCGGGGTGTCCGGTGTGAGCGGGACGAGATCGCTGTCGACGATCGAGCTGACCAGCGCGTACGGCGGATCCCGCAGCAGCCGCTGGAAGTGCACGGTGCCCAGGTACTTGCCGGTCGGTGTCTCGTCGGGCGACCGGCACACGTACACCTGGGCGGCCAGCGCCGGGGAGAGGTCCGACTGCCGGACCCGGGCGAGCGCGTCGGCGACCGTCGCGTCCGGCCGCAGGATGATCGGCTCGGTGGTCATCAGCCCGCCCGCGGTCCGCTCCTCGTACGACATGAGGCGCCGCACATCGGCCGCGTCGTCCGGCCGCATCAGCGTCAGCAGCCGCTCCTTGTCCTCCTCGGGCAGCTCGGACAGCAGGTCGGCCGCGTCGTCCGGGTCCATCGCCTCCAGGACATCGGCGGCGCGCTCCTCCTGGAGCTTGCCGATGATCTCCACCTGGTCGTCCTCGGGCAGCTCCTCCAGGACATCGGCGAGCCGGTCGTCGTCGAGCGCGGCGGCGACCTCGGCCCGCCGCTTCGGCGAGAGGTGGTGCAGCGCGTTGGCCACGTCCGTCGGGCGCAGCCGCTCGAACGTGGCGACCAGGGTCTCGGCGCCCTGCCCGACCTCCTCCAGCGAGAACCCGCTGACCGCCGACCACTCGACCGTCAGGGTCTCGCCCTTGCGGCGCAGCGCCCCGCCCTTGCCCTTGCGTACGAAGTACTTGTCGATCTCCCAGTCGCGGCGGGCCGGGAGCTGCTGGACGGAGACGTCGAGGACGGTGACCTCCTCACCGGTCTCCACGAGGCGGACCCGGCGGTCGAGGAATTCGCCGAGCACCAGGCGCTCGGTGGGCCGCTGTTCGAAGCGCCGCATGTTGACCACGCCGGTGGTGATGACCTGGCCGGACTCGATCCCGGTGACCCGGGTCATCGGGAGGAAGATCCGGCGTCGGCTGAGCACCTCGACGACGAGCCCGAGCAGCCGGGGCGGCCTGCCGCCGACCCGGAGCATCGCGACCAGGTCGCGGACGCGGCCCACCTGGTCGCCGTTGGGGTCGAAGACCGGTACGCCGGCGAGATGGGAGACGAACACCCGGGGGGCGCCTGCCACCATCCTGCGCCTCCTTCTTCCGTGTACGACTTCTCCGGCTGGTCTGTTTGGCAGTCAATCAACCTTTATGACGGGATCAGGCTAGCCCGTACCGCTCCGGCTTGCCCCGGTGGAGCCGTCCGTACGGCTCCCTGCCGGGAGGCGTGAACGGCACAGGTACGCTGCCGTCTGCCACCCCCGCGATGCAGATGAGAGGCAGTGCGCCC
The DNA here is from genome assembly GCF_053594575.1 of Streptomyces sp. NPDC001880. Lineage (NCBI taxonomy): Bacteria > Bacillati > Actinomycetota > Actinomycetes > Kitasatosporales > Streptomycetaceae > Streptomyces > Streptomyces sp. NPDC001880. The sequence continues at coordinate 5,946 of NZ_JBSFET010000129.1, read as the reverse complement.
GTGACCTCTTCCGTTCCGCCCGTCCGGGCCCGACGCCGGACCGCCCTCGCCGCCCTGCTCTGTGCGGTCCTGGCCGCAGCCCTCACGGCGTGCGGCGAGGACCCGGACCAGGGGACCAACGGCGTCGGCAAGCTGAACGCCACGGAGATCGAGAAGAAGGCACAGCGCGCGGCGGACGCCGCCGACGCGGTGCGCCTCGCCGGGACGCTGGTGAGCAAGGGCGGCACCTACAAGCTCAACATGCAGCTCAAGGAGAACGGTGGCACCGGCTCCGTCGCCTCCAAGGACAGCACCTTCGAGCTGCTGCGGATCGGTGACGAGCTCTATCTGAAGGCGGACTCCGGGTTCTGGAGCCACGAGGAGGAGCCCGGCGCCGACGGCGGGGCGGGCGGCGCGGCCGCGGACAAGCTCCAGAACAAGTACGTGAAGGTGCCCCAGGACGACCCCACGTACAAGCAACTGCGCGGCTTCACGGACAAGAAGACCCTGCTCGACGGGATGCTCACACTGCACGGCACCCTCAACAAGGGGGACCGGAAGACCATCGGCGAGACCCGGACCGTCCAGATCATGGGCGGCAAGGGCGAGGGCGGCACGCTCGATGTCTCGCTGGAGGGCAAGCCCTATCCGCTGCGTTTCGCGCGCGGCGGTGGCGGGGGGACCGTCACCTTGTCGGACTGGGGCAAGGACTTCGCGCTGGAGGCCCCGACGCGGGCGGACACGGTCGACTACGGGAAGCAGCTGCCCAAGACATCGTCCTGACAGTGGGCCGCGCCGCCCCCGGTCAGCCCTTGCGCCCCTGCTTCAGCAGTCGCGGCAGCCCTGCGGGCACCGGCCGGCGCGTGGTCGCGGACGTCGGCAGCGGCGCCGCGGCCAGGGAGCCGTCGGGCAGCTCCGTACGGAACTCGCCGGGCGTCAGCCGCAGCACCCGGCACTCGCGCGCCCAGCGCTCCGTCATCTGCTCGGCGTCCGGTGCGTTCAGCCGCTTGCCCTTGAGCTCGGCGACGGCGGCCTCCCACTCCTCGGAGTTCGGGGCGAGTTCCGTCACGGCGGCCGTCCAGGCGACCAGCCGGCCGCCCTTGTCCTTGCTGCGCACGGTCACCTCGGCGGCGGATCCGTCGGTGAGCCCGGCCGGGAGCGGCTGCTCGCCGGGACCGTCCCCGACGAGATGCGCCGCACCCTCGTGCCATACGTGCCACAGCGCCCGTGCGGGACCGGTGCCCCGCACCCAGATGAGGCCCGACTTCTTGGTGGCCTCCTCGACGAGGGCCCGGCCCAGCGGCACGTCAGCGGCAGCAGCAGTCATGCCCCGAACTCTATTGGACCGGCCGGGGGACGGTGTTTCAGAGCCAGCCGTTGCGCTTGAGGATGCGGTGGATGGAGAAGCAGACCACCCCGATGACGCCCAGCACCATCGGATAGCCGTACCGCCAGCCCAGCTCGGGCATGTGCTCGAAGTTCATGCCGTAGACGCCGCAGATCATCGTCGGTACGGCGACGATGGCCGCCCAGGACGTGATCTTGCGCATGTCCTCGTTCTGCGCGACGGTCGCCTGGGCCAGATTGGCCTGGAGGATCGAGTTCAGCAGCTCGTCGAAGCCGACGACCTCCTCGTGCACCCGTGCCAGGTGGTCGGCGACGTCACGGAAGTACTTCTGGATGTCGGGGTCGATCAGTCGCATGGGCCGCTCGCTCAGCAGCTGCATCGGCCGCAGCAGCGGGGACACCGCCCGCTTGAACTCCAGTACCTCGCGCTTCAGCTGATAGATCCGGCCCGCTTCCGAGCCGCGCGGGCTGCCCTTCGCCGGGGTGGAGAAGACCTCGATCTCCACCTCGTCGATGTCGTCCTGGACGGCGCCGGCCACCGCGATGTAGCCGTCGACGACATGGTCGGCGATGGAGTGCAGGACCGCCGAGGGGCCCTTGGCGAGCAGCTCGGGGTCGTCCTGCAGGCGGTGCCGAAGCGCGCGCAGCGAGCCGTGGCCGCCGTGCCGCACGGTGATGACGAAGTCCCGGCCGGTGAAGCACATCACCTCGCCGGTCTCGACCACCTCGCTGGTGGCGGTGAGCTCGGTGTGCTCGACGTAGTGGATGGTCTTGAAGACGGTGAACAGCGTGTCGTCGTACCGCTCCAGCTTCGGCCGCTGGTGGGCGTGGACGGCGTCCTCGACGGCGAGCGGGTGCAGTCCGAACTCCCGGGCGATACCGGCGAATTCCTCCTCGGTCGGCTCGTGCAGGCCGATCCAGGCGAAGCCGCCCTCCTCGCGTACCTGGAGCATCGCCTCGTGCGGCGTGCGGCAGGTGCCGCTCTCCAGGCGCCGCCCGTCGCGGTAGACCGCGCAGTCGACGACCGCGCTGGAGGCGGAGGGGTCACGGGTGGTGTCGTAACTGTTGTGCAGGGCGTTGCTCTTGCGCAGGGACGGGCGCACGGCGGCGCGCAGGTCACGGATCATCGACATGGCTGACTCCTTCACGGAGGGCCGTCGTCGGGCACGTGGAACAGCCCGGAATGGGGACGTGTGCTCACGTCCGCAAAGCGGGCGGCACCGCGGCGGCGCGATGACGGCGTTCGCTACAGACAGGCAAAAACGGAGTGCTCTTCCGTCGTGCGCAAAGCCATGGGCCTCGACCTGGAGGCTTCAGATCACCAGGAAAGGTGGAGTACGGAAGAGCGGTTGGTACTGCACGATCGACTTCGGTCCATTGCAGCCCCACCTCCTCCAGCCGGTCCCCCTTGGGGGATGACGTGTCGTCGGGGCTGAGAGCGACGCTTCTGCGTGCTGCCCCGACCAGCGGCCAAGACTATCAGCCGACTGACGGCCAATCCCTTACTTTGCCCGTTCCATACGCGACCTATGCTCGCTGGATGGGAGAAATTCTTGCTCTTGTCGAGGCCCGGCTACTGACGGCCCTCGGCGAACCGGACGCGCGCGCGGCAGTGACGTTTCTCGGTACGGACCGGATCGAGGTGCTGCGCTTCGTCGACGGCGATGTGGTGCGCTACGCCACCCTCGGCATGTCGGCCCAGCCGATGGCCGACCCGACCGCGGCCCTGGTGGACCCGGTGAAGGGCCCGCGCGCCGAACTGATCCTCTCCGTGCGCGCCGGACTCGCCGACACCGACAAGGTACTGCGCCCGCTCGCCGTGCTCGCCGCCTCCCCGCAGGTCGAGGGGGTGATCGTGGCACCTGGAGCCTCGCTGGACGTCGGCGGACCGCTGTGGCCCGGGGCACCGTTCAGCTCCGTACTGGTCGCCGAGCCGGGCGGCCTGGTGGAGGACCTGGAGCTGGGAGAGCCTGCGCCGCGCAGCGGCTCGGTGGGGGGCGGCGGTCGGGAGACGGGCGGGCCCATGGAGCCGGTGCGGTTCCTGCCATTGCTGCCGATGACGCCCAACGAGGCCGCGTGGAAGCGGGTCAGGGGGGCGCAGGAGCTCCAGGAGCGGTGGCTCTCGCACGGTACGGACCTGCGTGATCCGCTGCGCGGCTCCGTGGCGCTCGACTGAGAGGCTGTCGGGTGACCTCGGACCGGAAAGCGTGTGCGGTCCGGCGCGTGCGATTCCAAGGCGGAGGAGGGAGACGGATGGGGTCTCCCCTGGTCGAGCGGAGCCGAGAGCCGGGGGAAGGAGCGTCGTCGACCGACGACGACGCGGGAAGCGCGCGCACCAGGGCGTGGCCGCCCGGTCGGAGGTCACCCGACAGCCTCCGAGGCGTACAGGGATGCGCCGGCGTACCGAGCAGTGCGCCGGCCGGGCACACGGAAGGCCCCGCCGCGCGGCCAGGAGGGAGAGCCGCGGGCGGGGCGGTGCCGGGGCGGGCGAAGGGGTCAGTCGGCGAAGACCGTGACGCTGTCCTCGGTGGCGTGCTTCGGCTTCAGCTCCACCGCCTCGTGGGTCAGCGCCGCACGCCGGATCCAGATGACGGCCGCACCGGCCACGGCGGTGACCGCGGCGACCACGAACGGGATGTGGATGTTGCTCCACTCCTCGATCTTCGGCGCGAGGTACGGGGCGGCGGCCGCGGCGAACCAGCGGACGAAGTTGTAGCCCGCGCTCGCCACCGGGCGCGGCGCGTCCGACACGCCGAGCGCCAGCTCCGTGTAGACGGTGTTGTTCATGCCGATGAAGGCGCCGGAGACGATCGTGCAGACGATGGCGGCGGTGTGGTTGCCGTAGCCCAGGATCAGCAGGTCGACGGCGAGCAGCACCAGCGAGGCGCCGAGCACCTTCAGCGAGCCGAAGCGCTTCTGGAGCCGCGGGGCGACGAGCACCGAGAAGACCGCGAGCAGCAGACCCCAGGCGAAGAACACCGCGCCCGACTTGTACGGCGTCATGTTCAGCACGAACGGGGTGAACGCCAGGATCGTGAAGAACGCGTAGTTGTAGAAGAACGCGGAGGTGGCGACCGAGGCCAGACCGCCGTGACCGAGCGCCTTGACCGGGTCGAGCAGCGAGGTCTTCCGGGCGGGCCTGGGCTGTTCCTTCAGGAACGCCGTGATGCAGATGAAGCCGATCGCCATCAGCGCGGCCGTGCCGAAGAAGGGGTAGCGCCAGCTGGCGTCACCGAGCAGGGCGCCGACCAGGGGCCCGCAGGCCATGCCCAGGCCGAGCGCCGACTCGTAGAGCAGGATCGCCGAGGAACTGCCGCCGGCCGCCGCGCCGACGATCACGGCGAGTGCGGTCGACACGAAGAGCGCGTTGCCGAGCCCCCAGCCGGCCCGGAATACGACGAGTTCGCCGACGGACGACGAGGTGCCGGAGAGCGCGGCGAAGACGACGACGAGCGCGAGGCCGGCCAGGAGCGTCTTGCGGCCGCCGATCCGGCTGGAGACGAAGCCGGTGACGAGCATCGCCACGGCGGTGATCAGGAAGTACGACGTGAAGAGCAGGGACACCTGGCTCGGCGTCGCCTCCAGGCCCTTGGCGATGGACGGCAGAATCGGGTCCACCAGGCCGATTCCCATGAACGCGACAACAGAGGCGCCCGCCGTGGCCCAGACGGCCTTCGGCTGGCGCAGGATGCTGCTCGCGCCCTGATCGAACGGATCCTCTCCCCGCATGAGTCTCCTCGCTCCACTAGATCGTTGCGACATACATAGAATAAGTTAGACACTCTAATAAGTGCAAGCTACACCTATCTCTGCACGTGGGGGCCGCCCTGCGGAGGAGTGATCTTCCTTGACGCGGCGACGGTCCTGGAGGACCGTTGGTCGCTATGAGGGGCGAACCCAGTTGCCCGAAGTGCGGAGGCCGGGTCAGAGCGCCCGGTCTGTTCGCCGATACCTGGCAGTGCGAGGTGCACGGCAGCGTGCAACCGCTGCAGCCGGTGATTCCGCCAAGCGTCGAAGCGCTCGGGGCGGTGGTGCGCCGGGCGGAGGTCCCGGTGTGGATGCCCTGGCCGTTGCCGGTCGGCTGGCTGTTCACGGGAGTGGCGAGCGCGGGCGACGACCGCAGTGGCGGCCGGGCCACCGTGGTGGCCTGCTCCGGCCCCGGCCCCGTCGGCGGCATCGGTGAGCTGCTGCTCGTCACCGAGGAGCTCGGCGTCGGACTCGGCGCGCGCTACGCCGGGATCGACGGCCCCGACCCCGGCCCCTGTCTGGACGTCGACGGCCCGCCGGACGTCAAGATGCTCGCCGCCGGCCGGCCCACCCCGCTGTGGAACGTCAAGGGGGTCCCCGAGGACCGGGCGGTCTTCGCCGGCGAGGCGCGCGGGCTCTGGCTCTGGGCGATCGTCTGGCCCGAGCAGTCCGGGCTGCTGATGTACGACGAACTGGTGCTCGCCGATCTGCGCGAGGCCGGGGGGGAGATGGACCTCGTACCGTGCGGGGCGCTCACCCCGCGACTGCTCGCCTAAGAGCTTGCAGATCATTAACACGTCGTCTTGATCTTGTTGCAGGGCTCGCTGGTTTGGGTGAGGACTCGAGCCTGGAGGGCCGCGAGGACGACGGGTG
>NZ_JBSFET010000128.1:0-12148 GCF_053594575.1 Streptomyces sp. NPDC001880 | reverse complement strand
ACCCGGCGCACGTACTCGTCGACAACGTGCCGCATGCTCACCTTGGTGCCGCTCATGCGACGCCCCCGTCCAGCCGGACCTGCGGGCCGGGGTAGCCGAGCTGCTTGAGGAACTCGGCCACGTCGCTCTGGGTCACCTCTTCGGCGATCTTTCCGTCCCGGAACGTACTGAACGACATCCCGTGGACCGATATCTGCTTCATCTGCGGTACCTCACGCGCGAGTTGCCGTACATGTGGAAGGAACATCTGCACATCGGCAATCGTGCCGAGCAGGTGCCACTGCCACGCGACCCGGTCATCTTCGACGATGGTCCGTATGACGGTCATCGACGCCTCGCTGTACAGGGCCCTCCATCTGCCCGTCTCCTGCTTCAGCCGCTCCAGTCCGACCACCGGCGGTTCCCCGCCGAGTCCGGACATGCGCACGTCGTCGTGCAGGAACCGGCCGAGTTCGTCCACCCGCCCCTTGTTCCACACCACATCCGCGTATTCATGAATCAGTCGCGCATTACCCTTGGCGTCCATTCACTCTCCTCGTCCGTCACTTTTGTCCTGATCGGTGTCGGCTCCCAGGCCGTGGCGAGCCAGTAGCTGCACGATGTCCGCCAGCGAGGCGGGCCCTCCCTCCTCGACCTCTCCGGTCGTCACGCTGAGGGCCTGCCGGGTGTCCGCGAGGACGTGACCGTCGGAGGACAACGTCTCCAGGACACGCAGTGTTGCGGGCTTGCCAAGCGCACCGGTGGGAATGGATGGCACCAGCACCACGGGTGCGGTCGACGACATCACCACCGACGACGCGAGGTCGTCACAGATACCGGCGGCGAGTTTCGCGCAGAAGTTCAGCGTGGCCGGGTACACCAACACGGTGTCGGCCCACCCAGCCAGGGCGACGTGCTGTGCTCCGTCATTCTGCTCGAGCTCCCAATCGGGCCCGGCGACCGGCCGACCGGTCAGGGCGGAGAGCGCCCGCGTGGAGACCATCGTCGAGCCCTGCTGGGTGAGCAGCATGCGGACCTCGGCCCCGAAACGGCTACGCAGGAAGGATGCCCACATCGGGCTTTCGGCGGCGGAGATGCCACCGGTCACGACGAACAGCAGCCGCGGGGGGCGGTTCGTCCGGGTCATCGGACCTCCCTCAGCATGTCGGATACCTGGGCGTCCTGCCGCGCCAGGAGGTGTGCGACCTCGGTGATGGCACTCTGCGCGGAGGCACCGGCTAGAAGGGCCCGCGCGATGCGCAGGGAGCGGTGCATGCCCAGACTGCCGTCCTTGTCTTCGCTCTCCTGCGGCACGCTCACGCTGATCCCGGGGGAGAGACGCACGGCGAACCCGGCCGTCGGCTCGCCGAGTTGATCGGGCGGGATCAGTTTCCTGAGGGAGCCGACGAGGTCGGACACGTCCTGGGGGCGGCAGTAGACCACGGCGCTGTCGGGCCGCTTGCGTTCCTCCCCGCGTCGGATGATTTTCGATGAGAACACATGCCCCTGGTCGTCGAGCCCGGCGACCAGGGCACTCCACGACCGCGCCCGCTCTGCTTTGTCGAGACACAGGTAGATGCGAGCCGTCACCTCGGCCTCGTCGAGCGGGGGAGTGCTGCCGTGAAAACAGACCCAGCCCTTCATGACTCCCGGCTCCAGGCTCGGCATGCGCACCACGATCCGGCCCGCGTGCATGCGCTCGATGTCGTCGAAACCGACTGCCACCTCGAGGCCGTCGGCTCGCCGCACGATCAGCCTGCCGTCCGGCAGCGTGGACCGGCAGGTCCACCCGTCCGACTGACGGGTCCGGTCACCGAGCTCCTCACGCACCACGGGCACCAGCGTGTGGTCGTCGGTGCTCTCGGCATCGAAGCTGACGGCCAGATGGAAACGGTGGTAGATCTCACGGCCGACTGCCTCCTCCTCCCCGGCTAGCCCTTCGAGGAAACCGGAGTCGTGGAGCATCCGACCTATGACCGGCACGGTCATGAAAACCTCCTCTGGAACAGGTGCGGCCGCTGTGCCATGCGCGAGGCCGCCTTCACCAACAGCTTCGGAAACCTGTCGAACTGGTGGCTCGATGACGTGTACGACTGAGCCCGGCACAGCAGCGCGAACGCCGTCATATGGATCAGGGCCTCATGCTTCAGGGTGGGTGCTCCCGGGGCGCTTCGGTAGCTCGACAGCAGCGCCGAGGCCGCCGACCACGCCTTCTCGGTTTCGGTGTCGATCAGTGCCAGCGACGCGGCCGGACCGTCGCCGCTGCTCTCCGTTACGGCGCGCCGCATCGCCTCGGCGAGAAGGGACGCGACAAGCGCTCCCAAGTCCCGTTCCGGAATGCCCCACCCGGCGCATTCCCAGTCGATGAGTCGTACGTCCGCTCCGTCGGCGGTCGCCAGAATGTTGTCGAACTTGAGGTCGCCGTGCAGAAACACCCGCCGGTCGTCCTCCTCCCCGAGAGCGCCGGCCAGGATCTCGGCGAAACCCTGCCGGTGGAGCTCCGCCGCCAGTTCGACTGTGCCCTCGGCCAGGTCCCCGAGAACGGCGAGCGGAATCGGCTCCAGGAACGGGTGCTCGCCCGCCACCCGGGGCAGCCACGCCCAGCCGGGTCCTGAAACGTCCTTGCTATGCAGGACGGCGATCGTCCGCCCTGTGGCTCCGGCGGCACGGTCAAGGGCGGCCGGGGTACCGAAAAGCCGGTCGAGCGGCAGTTCGTCGGCATGGAACCGCAGGGTGAGGTGTTCGCCCGTGCACCTCAACGGTGGTGTCACCGGCACGATTCCGGGCCCTTCTGCGGTGTAGCACGAGGCCGCCGCAGACTGCAGCGCGGCTTCCAGGAACAGGCCGCGTGGACTGAAGCCGTCGCCATTCCGCAGGCCCTTCACCACAATGTCGACACCGCGCTCGGTACTCCGCCGCACATGCTGACGACCACCGAGCACCATGCTCCGTCGGTTCTCCGCCGTGTCGTTCCGTGTGTGTCTCCCGCGCTCCGCCCCGGTCAGCATGGCACTCCGAACTCGATGAGCGAACGCAGGCCGGTGGTTCGAGGAGCCCCCGTCACCTCAAGGCCTGCCGCTTCGCCGAGCACCACCAAGTCGTCCACGGTGCGGTCGGGGTTGCCCATGTTCGCCTCGAACCACAGAGCCACCCCGGAATCGCCGGACAGACCCGAGCTCCCGGGGGCGGTCAGGTGCACTTCTGCCAGGAGCAGCTTCCCGCCGCTGCCGGCCGCACGAGCACAACCACGCAGGATGTCGACGGCGTGCTCGTCGTCCCAGTCCGCGAGGACCGCCGAGAGCAGATAGACGTCCCTCCCGGCCGGGAGGGGGTCGAAGAAGCTGCCCCGGACCACTGCACTCCGGTCCGTGAGACCCGCCGCACGGAGATTCTTCGCGCCCATGTCCGCGAACACGGGAAGGTCCAGAAGCGTGCCGTACAGGTGGGGATGGGCTTGCAGCAGCGAAGTAAGCAACGCCCCGCTGCTACCTCCTACGTCCACCACGCTGCGCACACCGGACCAGTCATAACCCTGGGCGACGAATTCGGCATCCCATGCGGTGGTGTTCTTCTCGAACAATTCGATGCCTTCGATCCAGGCACTTCTTTCATTGAAGTCGTCCCAGACGCTCTTTCCCCAGGCCCCCTCGTACGCCGCCTCGCCTGTACGAACGGTGTGCATGAGATGAGTAAGGGCCATTTCCGTCCGGCCGCACGCATTGTTCAGGTCGAGGAGCGGCCGGACAGCGAGGGCGTCATGTTCGCTCAGCAGGGGCACCCCCAGCTTTTCCAGCGCGTAGCCCTCGCCTTCGCGCCGCATGACCCCCAGCGTCACCAGATGGTCCATGACCTTCCGCAAGGGCCGCTCCACACAGCTCGTTCGGCGGGCGAGTTCTGCGGCGGTCACGGCCCCGGTGGCGACATGGTCGGCGAGTTTGAGAGTGGCAGCGGTCCGCAATGCCATGGGAGTGAGGAGGTTCGCCATCTCCAGCAGCCTGGTACCGCTCTCCTCGTCCGACACCTTCGTTTCCTTTCTGGTCAGAAGACCGAAAATCAAGTAAAAGAGACGGTCGGCCTCGGACGTCGAGGCCGACCGCGAACCGCTATTCGTGCTTCGTCAACACTTCGTGATCATGGAGACGCGAATGGCGCTGCTGACACCGCACGGAAGTGTGGTCATCGCCGGGCCCTCGAAGCCGCCGGTGCCGATGGGCTCGTCGGCCGCGATCAGCTGCTCCTCCAAGTCGCCGAAGAGCGCTTCCAGATTCGTGATTTCAGCCTGCATTTCAACTGACTGCATGTTTCGATCCCTTTCAGCGAGTGGTGGTACGTATCCGGGATTCACCGGCCCGGGAATCAATTCTTTCCTGGGCCGGTGAAAACTAATTGAATAACATTCACCGGTGGTCTTCATGCAGCTCGAAATAGCCTTCACTGAAGAGTGCCCTTGAAGCCCCGGACTTCAGTGTGCCGAATATTCGCCGTGCACGTCATGTCGGCCGCCGACGTGCTGTCGAGGATTTCGGCCGTCGAGGAGGTGCCGTCCGCTGTTCACCGGCTGCCCTGCCGCGCCATCGGGAACGGATGAGCCCGGGCCGCAATAGCTCTACCTGCGGCCGTTTACCCACCCTTGGAGACGTAAGGTGCTCCTGCTTACGGAAGACGTAAGGCTGAAGGCGGCTGCGAGACTGGTGGGGGTCGTGTATGTCGGGGCGGCGGCAGCAATGCCTAGCCGACCGCGGTCGAGCCTGCTGAAGCATATGGTGACATGATTCAGTGCCCCGAAGTCGACCCTGTGATTTCTTTGGCGTTGGCCAAGCGCCCGTCGATGTTCTCCCGCACTTCCTTCAGGGTCCGGTCGTACTTGCGAGCGATCTCTTCCTGGTATTTTTCCAGAAGGCGACCTGTGACGCCGAGATAGTTCACCTGTTCCTGGCAGGCGGCGTCTCGCTGCGCGAGCCTCACCTCCTTGGCGGAAGGAGTGGGCCCGGTGGCGGCGCCGGTGCTCTCGCGGGCCTCCTCCGGTCCCGAGTAAGGGGATCCGGCCTTCTTCATGCAGGCGGACCAGGACGCGATCATGTCCTTGTGGTGCGGATCCTCGGCCATCTTCCGCGCGGCGTGAGCCTTCATGGACAAGATGATATTCAGAACGGCAGTCGAGTTCTCGGCCTTCTGGCCGCCATTGATCCGGGGCTTGCGGGTACCGTTCATGAGCGCCGCATCGGCCTCGCCCAGGCAGCCGTCCTTCGTGACGGGCCTCCCCTCGTACACTCGGATCGCCTCCTTCGGAGGGGTGTTGCCCCACCCGTTCATCACTGCGGCCCTGACGCTGTTTTCCTTCTCGGTACCGGTTTCCTTCGGAGCGATTTCGGCCTGTTGAGGCTGCTGGCTCAAGGGGCTTGGCGTGTGGTAGCCATATTTTTTGGCTTCTTTGCGGGGCAAGTAGAGGGGTGCCGGGTTCGATGCCATGACCAGGACGCCGGGGTCGGCAAGCAGGTTAACCGGCGCCAATCCGTAGCGCTGCATGCATTGTGCTGCCGCGGTGGATATCGCCCGAGACATGGCAAGGTCTTCCGACGGGGTGGGGATGTATTCATGCAGAGGGGCATGGATCTTGTCCGGACTGCTGAGCCGCGGAAACACCATTTCGCCTTCGGCCGATCCTTGACTGGCGATAAACCCTGCCAGGGCAGCACCTGACACTGCCAGCCCGAATCCGACAATCAGGACATTCTTGTGCATGAATCTCCCCGTTCTTGCCTTGCTTGTTTCAGGTGGTCCTGAGGTCGAGCGGCTACCCGCGATTCATCGCCCCGTTTGCGGGTAGCCGCTCACCTTGTCTAACGTGCTGGCTACTACGACCAGGCGTTACGGATGCCGGAGCAGCTGACCGGGGTGTAGCCCTCGGTGGTGCATGCCCGGTACATCAGGGGCATGCCTTCTTTGAGGTCGTACTTGATGGGCACGCCGGTGTTCGCGCCCTTGGCGTTCCGCGCGGTGTTCGGGCACGGAGGTGCACCCCATCCGCAAGGCTGGTTGACGGCCCAGATCGCGGAGGCGGAGTGACCGTCGGCCTTCCAATCGCCCACCCAGAAAGTGTCGCCATTGGCCTGGAACCAGGCAGAGGCGGCACCGTTGGGGTTCTCGACGTACGGGCCGTCCTGGCTCTTGGCCACGGCTGTTCCCCCACTGAAAGCAAGTACGACAGCGGAGACGGCCCCAATGAGTGCGAAGCTTGAATTACGCAGCTTCTCTCGCATTTTTTTCTCCCGTTTTTTTGCGCCTTACCTTGATGCCGCTCGTGTTCGGCGGCAAATGCAGGTTTGCAGAAGCGTTTTATCGATGTCAATCGTTTTTAAGGCTTTTTTCGGGTGGGAGTAAAGTGGAATTTAATCTTCCGGAAGGGTTCAGGAATTCGGAATGCTGAGTTCCGTCGCGCTGTTGGGATTCGCGCCAAGTGGGTGGGGGTGCGCCGGATTGTGAAGGGTCGCATGGACGCCCTTCGGGGCAGTCGGCGGCGGTGAAGATGGTCGTTAGCCTAAGGGGTGATGGCTGCGGGTTCAATGTATTAAGTGCAAGCTCGCGGACCTTCGCTTCAGGAATGTCTTTTGTGCCCGTTTTGGGCGACATTATTCGGAGCGGTCGACTGAAAAGCGCTACGTTGTCTGGCCGATTATTGCGCCCCTCCACTCCTGGTCCGGTGTGATGATTTGCAGCGTTGCTGGGTTGAACTCGCTTCGTCGCCTGCGATCGTGGGTTGAAGATCGAGTCGGTCCCGGTCGGGCGGCAGGGGTCGTGGCCACCCCGGCCACGACCCCTGCCGCCGCTGCATGGATCAAGGGCTGGTCTGTCGTTCCTTCGCGATCAACGCGTTCACCTCGCCCGGTCGATCCGCAAGGGGTGACAGGGTGTGCGAGTAGCGACGGCCTTGCGCTGCGGCGACTCGGTGTGGGCCGGCCGATCAGTAGCCGGTGCCAGACCACCGGCCGAGCGGGACAGTCGTCGGCTCGGCTCCGTGGGTGGGACGGTGAACTCGTGCGGTACGGCGCCGGAGCCGGAGAGGGTGGGTGTGCTCCATGCCGGTAATCGCCCCCGGGGTCGGGGCGGGCTGGTGCGCGACGGGTGCTGAAACCCTCCGGCGCGCGCTGGCTCTCGTCGGCATGCGGCCGGTACGACGCGCGACAGCCCGCCGATGGGGGATGTCGGCGGGCTGTCGGTGGTGCGGGCAGTGGTCAGGCAGGACCGGAACTGCTAGGGCTTGTCCGGCGGATCAGGGTCGGGCAAGCCCTAGTGGAAGGTGTGCTCCGCGGCCGGGAAGGCGCCGCCCACGACCTCTTCCGCGAACTCCTTCGCCGCGTCGCCCAGCACCTGGCGCAGGTTCGCGTACTGCTTGGTGAAGCGCGGCACCTTGCCGCCGGTCAGCCCGACCATGTCGGTGTAGACCAGCACCTGGGCGTCGGTGCCGGGGCCGGCGCCGATGCCGACGGTCGGGATGTGCAGGGTGCGGGTGACCTCGGCGGCCAGCTCGGCCGGTACGAGCTCCAGGACGACGGCGAACGCGCCCGCGTCCTGCACGGCCTTGGCGTCGCGCAGCATCTGCTGGGCGGCCTCCTCGCCGCGGCCCTGCACCCGGTAGCCCATCGCGTTGACGGACTGCGGGGTCAGACCGATGTGGGCCATGACCGGGATACCGGCGTCGACCAGCAGCCCGATCTGCTCGTGGCTGCGCTCGCCGCCCTCCAGCTTGACCGCGCCGACACCGGACTCCTTGATCAGTCGGGTGGCGTTGCGCAGGGCCTGGACGGGGCCCTCCTGGTACGCCCCGAAGGGCAGGTCGGCGATGATCAGGGCACGCCTGGTGCCCCGTACGACGGCGGCCGAGAGGATCGCGATCTCGTCCATCGTGACGGGCACGGTGGTCTCGTAGCCGAGATGACAGTTGCCCATGGAGTCGCCGACGAGCATGACCGGGATCCCGGCCTCGTCGAAGACGGACGCGGTCATCGCGTCGTAGGCGGTGAGCATGGGCCACTTCTCGCCGCGCTCGGTGGCGGCGGCGATGTCATGGATGGAGATGCGGCGAGTGCTCTTGCCTCCGTACAGCGCCTTGCTGCTGTCGGCGGGGGCTCCCGCGGGGGATGTTGCGGACTGATTCCGCGCAGCCTGAAGCGACATTGCGAACGGCTCCTTCGTCATCTCGAGGCGCCCTGACGGCGTCCCCGGACCGGTTCCATGGTGGCATCCCGCGGCGGTCCACGGGAAGTGGGTCCGCACACGCCCGTACGGGCGTGGCCGGAAGGCGACCTCGACGGTCATGTGTTTCCAATACGAGACGGTCTCGTATCGAAATCGGATAAGCTCCTTTCCATGTCGATGCCGTCCGGCGCTCGCGCCGCCGTGCCACAGATCCCGGCGGCGGTCCACCGCCGCCGCTGGGTGATCCTCGTCGTCCTGATGTTCAGCCTGCTCATCGTCGTGCTGGACAACTCGATCCTGAACGTCGCGGTCAAGACCATCGCCAGTCCCGCACCCACGGGCCTCGGGGCCACCCAGAGCGAGCTGGAGTGGGCGATCAACGCCTACACGCTCGTCTTCGCCGGCCTCCTCTTCACCGCGGGCCTGCTCGGCGACCGTATCGGCCGCAAGAAGGTGCTGCTCTTCGGCATCCTGATCTTCGGCGCCGGTTCCGCGCTGGCCGCCATGTCCGGCTCGCCCGCCCAGCTGATCACCTGGCGTGCCCTGATGGGCCTCGGTGCCGCGTTCGTCATGCCGGCCACTCTCGCGGTCCTGATGAACGTCTTCGAACGCGAGGAGCAGCCCAGGGCCATCGGCGTATGGGCGGGCAGCGTCGGGGTGGCCATCGCGATCGGCCCGATCACCGGCGGACTGCTGCTCGAACACTTCTGGTGGGGTTCGATCTTCCTGGTCAATGTGCCCGTGGTGGTCGTGGCGCTGATCGCGATGGCGCTGCTGGTGCCGGACTCCAAGGACCCGAACCCGGGCCGGACCGACCCGTTCGGCGTCGCGCTCTCCATCGTCGGCCTGGTGCTCCTGGTGTACGGCATCATCCGCGGCGGCCAGCTCGCCGACTTCGCCGACCCCGTGGTGCTGCTGTCGAGCCTCGGCGGCCTGCTCGTCCTGGCCGGGTTCGTCTGGCACGAGAAGCGCAGCAGCCACCCGGCCATCGACATCTCGCACTTCAAGGAGCCGTCGTTCGCCGCGGCCGTCGCCGCCATAGCGCTGGTCTTCTTCGCGCTGATGGGGGTGACCTTCTTCTCCGCCTTCTACATGCAGAGCGTGCGCGGCTGGACCGCGCTGCAGGCGGGCCTGATGCTCCTGCCGCTGGCGGCCGCCCAGATGATCTTCGCGCCCCGGGCCCGGCTGTTCGTCGACCGTTTCGGCGCCCGTGCCACCTGCACCGCCGGCATGCTGCTGGTCGCGGTCGGACTGGCCTCGTTCGCGCTGTTCGACGGCACCACGCCGGTCTGGGCGCTGTGCCTGCTCTTCTTCGTCCAGGGCACGGGCATGGCCCATGTGATGACGCCGGTCACCGTCTCGGTGATGCAGGCGCTGCCCCGCGAGAAGGCCGGTTCCGGATCGGCCGTCAACAACACCTTCCGGCAGGTCGGCGGGGCGCTCGGGGTCGCCGTGCTCGGCTCGGTGCTCTCCACCGTCTACCGGGGCGACATCGAGGGGCACCTCGGCGCGGTACCGGCCGGTGCCAGGCAGGCGGCAGGGGAGTCGATCGAGGCGACCCTCGGCATTGCTGACAAGCTGGGTCCGGCGGGCGCCCCGCTGATCGCCTCGGCGAACGACGCGTTCCTGAAGGCCATGCACGTCGCCGCCGCCGGTTCGGCGAGCATCGCCCTGGTGGGCACCCTCGTCGTCGCGCTGTTCCTGCCGGGGAAGCCGCCCGCCGGACAGGGACCCGGCGGCTCGGGCGAGGACGACCGCTCGGTGCGTGCGGCGGGGGCGGGCCGGTGAGACCGGCGGCCCGGAAGAACTGAGGAATGGAGCGACGTGCGGGTACAGGCGCAGGTAGAAGGCCAGGGCCGGACGGTCCGGGAGGATCCGGAACCGCGACGGGGCCGGCCGCGCAGTGCGGCGGCCGAGCGCGCGATCCTGGACGCCGTCGTCGAACTGCTGGAGGCCGGTGAGCCCCTGGCGGGCCTGTCCATCGAGCGGATAGCCCGCACCGCCGGCGTCGGCAAGGCGACCATCTACCGGCGGTGGAGCGGCAAGGAAGAACTCTTCGTCGACGTCCTGAGGGACATGGAGCCGCCGGAGCCCGTCGTCTCCGGCACCGGCGGCCTCGACGACCTGCGGCTGCTGCTGGAGTCGCTGCGCAGACGCGGCCTGGCCCAGCGCTCCTCGGTCCTGCTGCACAACGTGTTCGCGCAGATGAAGAGCCACCCCAAACTGTGGGCGGAGTACCACTGCAATGTCATCGCGCCCCGCCGCGTCGCCATGCTGGCCGCCGTGCAGCGCGCGGTCGACGCCGGGGAACTCCGCGCGGATCTGGACGTGGGGCTGATGGACGACCTGTTCCTGGGGCCCATGCTCGTACGCACCATCCACCGGCCCGACGCGCCGCTGCCCGAGGACCTCGCCGACCGCATCGTCCAGGTCCTGGTCGAGGGCCTGGCGCCCCGCCCTGCCGCAGACGCCTGACACACCCTGGCGCCCGGCACTCCCGGACGCACAGCACTCCCGCACACCCGACCATTCCGAGAGCCGGAACCGGACCCGCACGAGTGTGATCATTCTGTCACAAGCCCCCGCGGACCCCGCCCGGCCGGAACCCTCCGGTCCCCGCCCTTCGTCCTCGTGGCAGTACAGCCGTCGTCGACGGCAGGAAACCCGCCGCCCATCGCCTAGGGTCGTGGACGCGGCGACATGCACGGCAAGGCAGTGAGGACAGCGCGATGGTGCAGGCGTACGGAGCGGACACCGGGAACGACCGTGCGGAGCCGGGCCCGGAGCCGGAGCGCCCCGGGCCGGGATCCCGCCTGAGAGGCCTCCGCGACCGGTGGACCCGGGATCCGGGCATCTGGCGGCGCGGCATCGTCCTCGCCCTCTGCTCGGTCCTGCTCACCCTCGTGATGGCCTTCCACGCCGAGATCCCGAACGCCATCGGCAACCTGGGGAGCCTCTCCGAGACGTTCCTGCCGTGGTTCGGGCTGTTCATCCCGCTGCTGCTGGTCCTCGGCCTGGTGCGCCGCTCGGCGACCGCGCTGATCGCTCTGCTGCTGCCGATCGTGGTCTGGTTCAACATCTTCGGGGGCCTGCTCACCGACAAGACCAGTAGCGGCGGCGACCTCACCGTGGCCACCCACAACGTCAACGCCGACAACCCCGACCCCGAGGGCACCGCCCGCAAGGTCGCGGCCTCCGGCGCCGACGTCATCGCCCTGGAGGAGCTGCCGAGCAGCAAGGTGGCGACGTACGAGGCGGCCCTCGCCGACGACTACCGGTACCACTCGGTGCAGGGCACCGTCGGCCTGTGGAGCAAGTACCCGATGAGCGACACCGGGCCGGTCGACATCAAGATGGGCTGGACCCGGGCGATGCGCTCCACGGTGACGACCCCGAACGGCGAGGTCGCCGTCTACGTGGCCCATCTGCCGTCCGTAAGGGTCAAGCTGCACGCCGGATTCACCGCCAACCAGCGCGACGACAGCGCGGACGCCCTCGGCGAGGCCATCGCCGACGAACGGCTCGACGACGTCATCCTGCTCGGCGACCTCAACGGCACGATGAACGACCGCGCGCTGAACGGCATCACCGCCCAGATGCGCTCCACCCAGGGCGCGGCCGGAGACGGCTTCGGCTTCAGCTGGCCGGCCTCGTTCCCGATGGCGCGGATCGACCAGATCCTGGTGAAGGGCGTCGAGCCGGTGTCCTCATGGACGCTCGCGGCGACGGAGAGCGACCACCTGCCGATCGTGGCGCGCGTGAACCTGTGACCGGTGGACGCGCGCCGAAACGCGACGGCGCGGTGACCGGTCCGCCCGGTCACCGCGCCCATGCCATGCTCAGCCCGACTCGCGCCACCGGTTGGTGATCGGCAGTCGACGGTCCTTGCCGAAGCCCTTCGGGGAGATCTTCGTGCCCGGCGGGTACTGCCGCCGCTTGTACTCCGCGGTGTCCACCATCCGCAGCGTCCTCG
>NZ_JBSFET010000127.1:0-12305 GCF_053594575.1 Streptomyces sp. NPDC001880 | reverse complement strand
CCGGCGCGGCCGCGGCCGGGGCGATGGCGGGCGCCGTGGCCGTCCCCGCACCCGCCGGATTCCTCGTCCAGGGCGGTGGCTACGAGTACCCGGCGTTCCTCGGCTTCACCGCCGCGGCGATCGGCCTGACCGGACCCGGCCGCTACTCCCTCGACCATGCCACCCGGCATGTCTTCAACCAGCCGTGGATGGTCGCCCTGGCCTTCGCCGGCAGTGCCGTCGCGGCGGCGGCCGTGGTCGGCAGGCGCGCCAGGGGACAGGTCGTGTTCGACCCCGAAGCGACCTGACCGCCCGGCAGGACCGGGACCGGACGGCACCCCAGGGAGGGAGCCGCCCGGTCCCGGATCCGGTCCCGTCGCGCTACGTGCGGGAGCTCGGCGACGCGGCCGGGGAGGCGTTCCCGCACGCGTCGACGGCGGCGACCCGCACCACGTACCGGCCACCGCGGACCGCGCCCGGCACCGGGATGATTCCTCGACGACATGAATCCAGGGCTGCCGGGTGCCTCCATCGCTTGTTGGGCAAGGCGTCTGACAAGCTGTTGGGCGGAACGTACAGCAGGAGTGCTGTGCGGGTCTGCCCCTCGTAGCGAATCAGCTCGATCGGTCTCCGGCGCGACGGTCCGCCGGAGATCCTCAGCCGCCCCCGGTCCGCATGCCGGGGCCGCCGTGCTGTACTGGTCTCCTCATCCGCCCCGTCCGTCACCGGAGGCCGCCCGTGGCACGGCTTGACGTCCGTACCGGCGTCAACCCCGACGAGCCCGACGCACCTGTCGTCACGCTCCGCGTCGACCCGGACGGCTCACCCGGTGAGCGTGCCGTCGCCCGGCTCGGTGACCACTGCTACGAGGGCGACGATGTGCTGTTCCTGTCGCAGACCGATGGCTGGGCCGAACACACTCTCGACGGCCGCCGCCTGACGGTCGACATCGCCGTGTACCCGTCCCCGCTGAGGCGGACGGGTACGGACCTCGCCGCGCTCCCCGGCCGTTCGTCAGTCGATCCGGAGGCGGTGCTGGTCCTGCGGACGGAGACCGAGGCGGACCCTGAGCTGTATGCGCGGGCGGCACCCGCGACCGCGGTGTTCACCGGGGATCCGGACCTCGCGTTCGATACCGACTGGCCCATGTTGCTGGCGCCCCCGCCCGAGGGGTGAGGAGGCTGCCGGGCGTGGTCCGGTCTCCGGGCCGGTCCGTGGCCCGGGAAGCCGCCGTGGGGCGCCGCCTGCGAATTGATCAACGGCCTCCGGGCCTCCGGATTCATGCATCGGTTAGATTCATGCATCGTTCCTTGTCCGAAGGCTGTTGGAGGCTCACGGTGGCCGAGGTATTCCTGTTTCATCACGCCCAGGGTCTGACGCCAGGTGTGATCGCCTTCGCGGACACCCTGCGCGGCGAGGGGCACACGGTGCACACCCCCGACCTCTACGACGGCCACACCTTCGACACCCTGGACGCGGGACTGGCATACGCGGAGAAGACCGGTTTCGACGAGCTGCTCGACCGCGGCGTCCGGGCGGTGGAGGGCTCACCGGCGGAGCTGGTCCACATCGGGTTCTCTCTCGGCGTGCTGCCCGCCCAGAAGCTGGCACAGACCCGAGCCGGCGCACGCGGCGCCGTGTTCGTCCACTCATGCGTGCCGACCTCGGCCTTCGGGGCTTGGCCGTCGGGGCTCCCGGTCCGTGTCCACGCCATGGAGGAGGACCGCCTGTTCACCGACGAGGGCGACGGGGACGCCGCCCGCGCCCTGGTAGACGAGGCCTCCGATGCCGAGCTGCACCTCTACCCCGGCGATCAGCACCTGTTCGCCGACAACTCGCTGTCTTCCTACGACGCCGAGGCCGCCGCGCTGCTGCTCGACCGCACGCTGGACTTCCTCCGCTCCCTGGGCACCGGCCACCGGGACGTATGACACGGCCGGTACGGGGGGATCAGGGCCCGGACCACGCCCGTTCCCGGCCCGGCCTGAGGCATCGACGGAGAAGGCCGGACCCCTGGTGCCCATCGGCTCCCGGAGGCCGCGACCGGTGGCCCCGGGCTCCGGCCCGGGACTTGCCGAGGCAGGCGGATCCGCGGCCCTCTCGACGACCGCGCCGCTGTCGAGTCCTCGGTGCACAGAGACCGAGAACGGCTGACTTGAGACTTTTTGATCGTGCTCCGCCCGGGCCAGGGGTTCCTGGGTCTCCAACGAGGCGAGCCGGGCAGGCACCCCGGCACGGCGCACCTCGCCCCCGGCACCGAGCTGATCGCCAGTCCGCGCAGCACGCCGTCAGCCGCCGAACCGACGGCCTGGACCTGCGCGCCACCATGGCCCTTGCGTGACCAACTGGATTGTCCCGTACAGGAGATGACCGTCGAGGCGCGCCGGGGCGAGACGAGCCGTACCGACCTCGAACTCGATGTCCCCGTAACTCCGGTCGGCCGGACCGCCTTCGCGGTCGCCAAGGTACGGCCTGTGTCAGAGTGCGTCATTCACACGTATCTCACGGTCATCATGGACGGGCTGAGCGCTCGATCGCCCAGTACCGGTGGGGAGGCGGAGCCGAGGCCGCACCAGAGCTGGAAGGCGACGGTTCGTCTCTTGCTTCCGGTGCGGTCGACGTTCCTGTGGACTGGCGGAAGCGTTGAGGTCGGACGGCCGCGCAGCAGGTCGTCGTCGGCGCGTGTGCTGACCAGCAGCAGCCAGTCGGGACGCAGCCCGCGGCGCATCTCGGCTCGCACGGTCGTCCGGTCCTTCCGGCCAGGCCCACGACCAGGACGCCGACGGACGGCAGCGTGAAGCCGTGGACACATCAGACTGTGCGGCGTAGCTCGACGCGCACTCGGCGTTCATCGCACTACCGGATCCCCCTGATCCGGTGTCAGGCGGCCGATGTATCGTCTGGAACAGCCAAGGGGGAAGGCAACAGGTTGCGGGCGGAGGCAGTGGGGCCGGCGTGGGCCAAGGAGGGGCTGGGGCATCGGAGTCCCAAGTTCCCCTTGTCCGTCGAAGGGCCCGTGCGAAGGTTGGTGGACCGGCTCGTGCCGGGTGTGTCCAGCGTCACTAAGTACGCGCGCTACTACGCGCTCTATGCCGCTGCAGCCGCCGAGGCCGAGCGCCGGGACCTTGACGCCCAGAGCTGCCGTGACCTGCTGCGCCGCGCGGAGGTGCTGCTCGCGGCTGTACAGATCGCCCGGTCACCTGGCGGCATCCCCGACGGGCTCTTCCCGCACGGCCATGACGGCGTGCACCCCCGGCTGTCCGCCGACGATGGGCTCGACCTCGACCGGACTGCCGGGGCCTACTCGCCCCGTTCGTGGGGCTTCTGGTCACAGTACGGTGCGCCCGCCCAGGTCCTCGGCACCGTCGAGTACGACAGGGGCGGGATCCGGCCGGGACGGCACGCGTGCCCCGCGGAGGTCCGCGAGCTGTTCGCGCCGCTCCTCGCTCTCGCGGGATCCAGGCGGACCCAGGTGCGGCCTGCCGAGTTGCAGGAGGCTGGGGCGGCAGCGCTGGGTGAGTCCTGTACCGCGGAGCGGGACTGGCTGGCCTCGTTGCTGACCGCGACCCGCGACGGGATCCACCACCCGGGAGAATGGCAGGCCACCGACCGGACGCGGAGGGCCACGCTGCGCGTGCTCGCGCGGGCGGTCGAGCTGCGCAGAGGAGATTCGTACACCGGTGCACTGCGGGAGGCCGTCGCGTTCGGCCCGCTCCTGGCCGACGACCCCGTACTGTCCGCTGTCCCCGAGGCAGCCCGCTGGAGGGGGCTGCTACTGCGCCACTACTCCGTGTCCGCGTGGCGTCGGCTGTGGGCGGACCTCGTGACCGAGGTTGGCACGCAGGACGGACAAAATGGCGGCCAGGACCGCTCGGCGGCCGAGCTCCGTGCCTGGCTGTGCGATCAGGTGCCTGCCGGGACCGTCGAAGAGGCGATCTCCGAACTCGGCCCGGTCCACGACCGGGCCGGGCACTCCGTACCGCTCGAAGCGAGGCTCCTCCAGGAGGAACCGGCACCCTGGCGGGACATCCGAGTCCTGCTCGTGGGCGGCCTCCGCGCCCGTGACGGTGCCGACGGCACACATCCTCACCGAGACACCCTGTTCGCCGGGGTCCGGCGCGCCTTCCTCGGCGATCGGCGAGAGTTCCTCGACCCGATGTGGGTGGAGGCCCTGATGCGCGAGTACTGTGACCGGCCGGTCCGGGACCTGGCGTCCCGTTTGGCGGACGACATGCTGGCCCAGTCCCGAAGGGTGGCGTTACGGAAGCTGCGCTACGACCCGCAGACGGGCGGCCTCAAGATCTTCTCCCGCCTGCACATGCGCAACGACCGCTACTTCAGGATCGGCGAGGAGTCGAGAGCGGAGATCGGTATCCGGATCCCTCAGCTCGGTTCCATCGGCCGGCAGCTCGGCCTCTTCGAGGCCGACGCGGGTGAGGCTTGCTCCCTGACTCCGACCGAAGCGGCGCGGACGAGCCTGGACGTGGTGGCATGACGGCAGCA
Organism: Streptomyces sp. NPDC001880; assembly: GCF_053594575.1. Lineage (NCBI taxonomy): Bacteria > Bacillati > Actinomycetota > Actinomycetes > Kitasatosporales > Streptomycetaceae > Streptomyces > Streptomyces sp. NPDC001880. Next base: position 7,823 of record NZ_JBSFET010000127.1, on the reverse strand, counting down.
GTGCACACCGAATTCGCCTCGCCTGTCTCCCTCCTGCGGGCTTGGCAGGAGCGCTTGGACAAGGCACCGCTCAGGGAGTTCCTGGTCCTCGGCTTCACCACTGACCTCCCGTTCCTGGAAGCGGTCGCCGTCCCGGTGGCTCGCGCGCTGGGCGCCCGCGTCGCGATTCTCGGGGACGCCGGACATGCCCTGCACGAGGCGATTGATGTGCGGCAGGCCGGGCGCGGCTACCTCCACGGCGCCGCCTCGTGCCACGGGGCCTTCCACCCCAAACTGGCCCTGCTGCTGGGGGACGACGCCTGCCGCGTCGCCATCGGTTCGGGCAATCCGACGCAGTCAGGATGGGGCACCAACGACGAACTGTGGACGGTCGTCGCCACCGATGAAGCTGCTTCCCACCCGCTCCTGGCGGATCTCGCCGACTGGCTGGAGGAGCTGCCGGACGCCGTTGCTATGACCCCCTGGTGGGAGGAACACCTGCGCCACATCGCAGGCCTGCTGACCGAAATGCACTGCGAGGCACCTGCCCTCGAAGCGGAAGGAACGGACGTGCGCCTGGTGCACAACCTGCACCGACCCCTCCTCGACCAACTCCCCGCCGGACCGGTGGACGAACTGCGGCTGTACGCGCCCTTTGTGGATCCCTCGGGCGAGATGCTGAGGCTGCTCCGGGACCGGCTGTCCCCGGCCGACGTGACCTTGGGACTCCAGCGCAGGTGGTCCAGCTACGACGCGGACGGGGTGCGCCACGCCTTCGCCGGGCACCCTGCCGCCCGGGTGCGCGAGCTCGCCGAGACCAGGATGCGGCACGGCAAACTCATCGAGTGGCGTACGGGTGAGCGCTGGCACGCGCTCACCGGAAGCCCCAATCTGACCAGGGCGGCACTCGGCCGAGCCGTGGGGGATGCCCTGCTCGGGCACGTGGCCGGCGCCGCCCGTAACTGCGAACTCGCCGTCCTGGCAACCGGCACCAGCCCGTTGCTGCCGGACGAGGGACCGACCACCCCCGCCCTGGAGCTCACCGGATCCACTGCGGCAACCCGTGGCGGAGTGCGAACGCCGCCCGCGCTCGTGCTGCTCGGGGTGCGGGCGGACGGTCCCGCGCTGGAGGCCGTACTGGGCCGACGTCCCGATGGTGTGGATGTCTCCGTCGAGCTCTCGTCGGACGGTGGCGCCCCAGGCTCGTGGAACACGATCGGGCGGATTCCGGCGGACCGCTACACCGCCACGTTCCTCCTGCCGGCTACGCCACCGGGTGCCGCAGTTCGAGCCACCTGCCGAATGGGCGACGGAACGTACGTCGAATCGGCCGTAGCCTTCCTCTACAGCGCCGAACGCTGTGCACCGCGCGGCGCGACCGACTCGGTCCCGCGCCTCTCCGGCAGCTACGCACTCGACGACTTGTTCGGCGACGCGGTGGCTGCGCGGCGGTTCGAGCAGGACATCGCCCGGCTGCGTGAGCTCATCGTCATGGATGCGGCGGTGCGGCCGTCGTGGGTCGGCGGGGCCTCCCCGACGGTGGCCGACTGCCGCCGGACACTGGGCCCGGAGCTGACCGAGGTGGCCTTCGGACCCCTCGCGATGGACCTGCCACAGCTCCCGCAGGCTCCGGTGGCACAGCGCTGGCAGATCTCGGAGTACGCAACGTCGGACGACGAGGACGAGGAGGAGGCTGTCGAAGCCGGCTTCGGCACGGAGGCGGACGTGGAGGACGGTCCGTCGGAACTTCCCGACGGTGCGCGCGAGCACTGCCGCAGGTGGATGGGCCGGCTGGCACGTCGGCTGGCGTCCGAGGCTGAAGCAGCGGACAAGGCAGCTGCCGAGGCTGCCCGGAAGCGCCGGCCGGGCCCGGAGGCGGAGGCCGACGAGGAGGTGGGAGCCCGGCCCCGGCCGTGGTCTCTGCCGACGACGTTGCTGGTCGCCGCCCTGCACCTGCAGCTACTCGCCTTGGGCGCCTGGGACGAGGACGACTACGGCTGGCGCGCTGTCACCGCGGACCTGCTCCGCGCGCTCACGGCGGTCGCCGCAGTGGACCGGCTGGCGGACGAGGACCTGCCTGAAGAACAGGGGCAACGCCTTGACGCGGTCATCGCCGTACACATGTCGCTGCTCGGCCTGCACGGTGAGATCGAGGGACCGGACGCGGAACCGGTGGCCTCCACTGCCTGGCGGTTGAGCCGTACGGCGGTCGCCCGTGCGCAGCCGGACCACGCGGCGGACCTCTACTTGCAGGCGAGCCGTCGCGGGGCACCCGTGGCCACCGAGGCCGATGTCGAAGCACTTGGCAAGCGGGCCCGCGCCGTACCGGACGCTGTCGTCGAGGCACACCGTGCCTTGAACGTCGCCAACCTGAGCGCGACCTACGAGGCCGGTGTCTGGGAACTCTCGGGCGAGTTCAGCAACCCGCAGGCCGCGTGTGCGAAGGCAGTGACGGTGCTGGCCGGCCTGCCCGACGGCCTCTGGCCCGGCCCCGTACTCGCCCGTGCCCGCGGCCATGACTCGCGGGTTCCCTGCTTCATGGCCTGGCACAGACCTGTCCTCGTCCGCCAGCGGGGCCCCCAGTGGACCAGCTTCCGCATCCCGGTCCCGGCGACCCCGTCCGCAACCTTCCAAAGCGGAGCGCCCCGCCCCACGGCCCAGGGCGAGCAGGCCCGACGAGACCTCGGCCTCCTCCTGACCGCAGCGGATCTGGACCCCCTGCAGCTGTTCTTCCATCTCAACGGGAATCCCTCGCACCCGGTCATGTGATGGCACGTCGCGGGCGGCGTCGCGATCTCGATGCTTGGGACCGTCATCAGAAGCCCCATCACGGAACGTGCCCTCGCGTATCTTTATGCGTTATGGCGGCGGCAGGGCCTCTCTGTCTTGCCTCCTGTGCTTGCAGATACTTCGAACCGGGAGGGAGCAAGGGTGGCGCTGATTGACACCCGTCTGATCCAGACCGCCGTGATCGGTGGCCGAGAGTCGGGCCAGCCCGTCATCCTTCCCGAACAACCGCACAACCTGGACGAGTTCCGTCGCCAGTTCGGCACCGACCGCTTCTGGTGCGGCACGCTCCTCGGTGGCTGCGGGCAGAAACTGCGCCAGGCCGCGGTCTTGGCGATGGTGTTCAAGCTCGCTGAGTCCGCCCAGGTTCGCCGGCGCGCGATCACCGCACCCCACCTCGTCGCCCTCGTCGCCCTCGTCCGCACCGGCGCCCGCTTCGAACGCGGCGTCCTGGTGGAGCGTGAGCAGGAGGCTGCGGCATGACTGAGCGCAAGGAACGGCCGCTGCTGTTCCTGGACGTCGACGGACCTCTCCTGCCGTTCGGCGACGGCCCGCAGCGCGAGCCGTCAAGCACCGCGACAGATTCGCACCTGACGCGGCTCGACCCTCGCCTCGGGCCTCGCCTCGCGGCATTGCCGTGCGAGCTGGTCTGGGCCACCACCTGGGAGGAGGAGGCGAACACCGACATAGCACCCCGACTCTGCCTGCCGCCCCTGCCGGTCGTGCACTGGCCGGAACACTCCGACGTGCATGAACGCGAGGACCAGTGGTACGGACTCCACTGGAAGACCCGAACCCTGGTGGCGTGGGCGGACGGACGCCCGTTCGTCTGGGTCGACGACGAGATCACCGAAGCCGATCGAGACTGGGTGTCCACCCACCACCCCGCCCCGGCCCTCCTCCACCGCATCACGTCGTCCCGCGGCCTCACCGACGAAGACTTCGCAGTCCTCGATCAATGGCTGCGGGCCACTTGAGGCTCCCCGCGGTGATCCACAGGAATTGACAATTGCTCCGTTGTGGTGTGGCGGGGGAGCGGGTGAGGCTGCTCAGCCTCTCCGAAGCCAGCTGACGACGCGTCGGAAGAGTCAGCAATTGGTGAGGAGCAGTCCTCGAGAAGCTGGGAAAGCTGACCGGACTTGCGACTCGTTGTAGGGTAGGGAAACCGCCCTTGACCTGCAAAAACGCAGGCAGGGAGCATAGATCCGGGAGTACCTCGATGATGCGCACCATGTTCAAGTCCAAGATCTAGCTATTTGGCGTCGCCGCAGGTCAGGGGCATCATGTGCCCCCCTCAGGTCAGCAAACGGTCAGCACGCGTCCGCGTGGTGTCCGTGCTTGCTGACCTTCGACCTGCAGCGCGGCGCCTGAGCATGGTTCTTGGGCTGGAACGGATGGTGCGTGACATGGCCCGACAGCTCGCCCGCGGCATGGGGACCTTCTTCAAGGACTGCGGCTGCGCGAAGCCCACCCGCTGCCCCCACCCGTACTCGATCCGTTTCCGGGACGCGCTCGGCAAGCAGCGCGAGAAGTCCGGATACGCCACGCAGGACGACGCGATCGAGCGCCTCACCCAGGTGTATACGGAGAAGAAGACCGCAACGCCCTCGGTGGCGGCGGCCCGACGAGAGCTGGGACAGTTGACGGTCGAGGAGTACGCGAAGCAGTGGCGGCCCCGGCAGCGAAAGATGACGGAGTACTCCACCGGTGAGCACGTCGACAGCGCGATCAACGTGCATATCGTCCCGCGTCTGGGAGCGCGGAAGTTGAATTCGGTCACGCCGATGGTGGTCGAACGTTTCCTGGACGAGATGGAGAACGACGGGGTCGGCCGGGGGAATCAGGTGAACATATTCCGCGTCCTGAAGACCATTCTTCGGGACGCGTACGCCAAGGGGGCCGTGGCGTACGATCCGGTGAAGGGAGTGCAGGAGCCGGAATACGTGCGCGAGCAGGTTGCCATCCCCTCCCTCGCCTACGTGACGAAAGCGCTGGTGGTCGCCGACGAGCATCTGGCCCTGGAGATCGTCATGATGGCGGGATGCGGCCTGCGCAACGGTGAGGCGCGGGCGGTGAACTTCAACAACGTCGTGGCCCAGGACGTGTACCGGGTGCGGGAGCAGATCCACTCGAACACGCTGAGGCCGGCAAAGCTGAAGCACCGCAAGGTGGGGGAGTTCCGGGAGGTGCCCCTGCCCCGGTCGGTGCGGGAGGCGATCGAGCGCTACGAGGCCAAGCACGGCACCACGCAGGACGGATACCTGCTGCGTGGTCCGGGGCGGCTACTTCACCGAGGGCATGGAGCGGCGCCGGGTGAGGAAGCTCTTCACGGATCTCCCGCCGGAGGATGTACGGCTTCCGGCACTACTTCGCCTCGAACGCCCTCGGGAGCGGCATCCCCATCACCGACGTGGCGGAGTGGATGGGACACAAGTCCATCGAGGAGACGTACCGTACCTACCGGCACTTGATGCCGGGCAGCATCACCAAGGCCGCCCGGATCTTGGACGCCGGCCTCTGGCAAGCGGCCTGACCTCCGGCATTGAGAGGGCGTTAAGTCCGTTTCTGGTAGCGGCCGCGTCCGGGTTGCTCGAGGAATCCCTGACGGGCGAGTCGTCCCAGGCGGGAGCGGGTGACGTTGATCGAGGGCTCGTCGGTGGGCAGGCCGAGGTGCTCGTGCAGATCGTGGACGCGGAACACCTTGCCGGGGTGCTCGTTGAACGTGGTCACGATGCGCTGGTAGGCGGTGGCGGTGGTGGTCTGCGCGGGGGCCGGTTCGTGGTCGGGTGGGGTGAGGCCGTCGATGACCTTGCGGGTGGCGGTGAGCTCGGCCAGGCGGGCTTCGGTCTCGGCGAGGGAGGTGGTGAGCCGCTCGATCTGCTCGCGCAGGTGGTCGGCTCGTGCGGCGGTCTCATCGTGTTCGGTCTGCAGCAGCCGCAGGAGTTCGCAGACGTTCACGCGGCCAGCTCCACGTCGTCCCGCCAGGTGGGGGTAGGGGTGGTGAGGCGGCGGAGCATGCCGGCGGTGGAGGCCCAGTAGACGCGGGAGGCCGCGTTGTCGGGCCGGTGGTCGTAGTCGCGGGCGAGGCGCCGGTGCAGCATGAGGGTGCCGTTGACCTGCTCGACCACCCATCGTTTCGGTTGCGGGACGAAGCCTTTGCCCTTGTCGTCGGGGTTGCGGCGGACCACCTCGACGGTGATGTCCTTCACCGCCCCGTGGATGATCACGGCGTCTTTGAAGCCCTGGTCGACGAGGACTTTTTCCAGGCGCATCCCGCATCGTTCGGCCGCCTGGTCCAGCAGGGCGATGCCGGCCTCGTTGTCGTGCGCGCTCGCGGCGAGGATCACCACACCGATGATCAGGCCCAGTACGTCGACGGCGAGTCCCCGCTTCCTGCCGGGCGTCTTCTTGTTCGCGTCCAGTCCCGTCGTCTTTTTCGGCACTCCGGCCGCCACGCGGACGGACTGGGTGTCGATGATCACCAGGGACGGGTCCTCTAATCGCCTGGACCGCTCCCGCACCTGGCAGCGCAGGATCTCCTGGATCCGCTGGTCAAGGCCGTCCTCGCGCCACAGGCTGAAGTAGTAGAACACCGCCGACCAGGCCGGGAGGTCGTGCGGCAGGAGACGCCACTGACAGCCCGTCCGGTTCTGGTAGAGCAGCGCGTTCACGACCTCGCGCAGGTCGCAGGAGCCCGGGTCCCCGGTCGCCGACCGCGACACCCGATCCTGCTTCCATGCGGTGACCAGCGGCTCGATCAACGCCCACTGCTCGTCGGACAAGTCGGTTGCGTACGGCATCCGTTCCATGCCCGCGACCCCATCATGCACACGACATGAAGCGAGGACGGAACCGACCCATCACCCACGAAAGAGCGACACCACATCATCAGGAACGGGACTTAACACCCTCTGAGAGCACAGCAGGTTCTTCGTCTGCTGGTGGTACAGCCCATGCCACGCGCTGACCAGCGAGATTGATGATGGGTGCAGTTTCTTGGAGGGAGCTGGTCCGAGAATGGTCCGGATCTTGGTGCTTCCGATGCTGGTGGCTGGGACGGCCAGGGGCTGGGACCGCAGGCCGCTTTGAAGGGCGACTGCCATAAGGGGACTGAGGCGGCTCCTGTTTCGCCAGCCGCCACGGCCTGGAAGGACGTCTACCGTCCCCGCCGGACCGGCGGGGACGGTAGACGTGGAGCGCGCTGCGCCCCTCGGCATAGGAGCCCGGTGATGTGGTGAAGCCCAGGAGGGCGGCGACCGGCGTGCACCGGCGGAGCTGGCTGCACGGTGCGCCGCCGCCCCGCTGGGTGCGGGTCTTGTCCGTGCTGCGGCTCGTCGGGGTCGGAGCGGCCTCTCTTGACCGACTCCGTTCCGCTGGACATCGGCTTCTTGCTCCGCGCGGCGCCTCCGCTGGCCGTCCTGGCCTACGGCCGTGGGCCACGGCTCTGCTCTGTGCGGCGACGATCGGGCTGCTGACCGTTCCCTTCTTCCATCTGAACTTGCCCGGCAACACCGACCTCTTCGTCCTCGGCTTCGTCGCGCCCCGAGTGTCTTCGTCGGCGGGCGCCTGACGAGCAGTTCGACCTGGAACGTACCGTTGCCGAGACGACCCATGGAGCCGTCGTCCCCGACGTACGGCGGCAGGTCGGACGCGTGCGCTGCGCTGGCCTGTACCGCGTCGTCGAGCGCGGCACGCTCGTGGGGGTGATTTCTCCGACGTCCGCCCGGACCTCCTTGGGGTACGGGCGTTCCTCGGCGACGTGCAGAGGCACGGTCTGTCGGCCGTCGCGACGGCCGCCTCCGTCCTGGGGGCCTTCCGCGAGGCCGTACTGGACGACGTGGACGCGGAGTCGAACGCGGTGCGTCTCGACCGCAGGCTCGTGGCCGACTCGGCGCGGACGGAACACGCGGAACTCTTCGCCACCACCGTCCTGCTGGACCTTGCGCCGCACGGGCCGGAGGTCTCTCGTTCGTCGACGGCAAGGCGAATGCCGCCCTGCTCGGGCCGCCCGGGGTCGGCAAGACCCACATCGCCGTCGCTCTCGCGGTCGCGGCCTG
>NZ_JBSFET010000126.1:0-12447 GCF_053594575.1 Streptomyces sp. NPDC001880 | reverse complement strand
TATTCACTAAATTAAAACGGCGGGCCGCCCACCCGGGGGGGCGCGACCCCCCGCACCGCTGTCTTCTGTTCGGACCGGCTCAGATCCGGGCGAGCCCCGCACGGCCCAGGCAGGCCGCGATCTCACTGCCGCCGGTCGGCGTCGGCCTCCAGGGAGACGACCGAGCCGAGCAGGCCGCAGACGTAGTGGCAGGTGGGACCGGTGAGCACGGAGCGGCTGGGGCCGATCTCGGCAAGGCGACCCGCGTAAGCGGAAGGCGGGACGCAGGATCGCGAGGGATCGAGCTCGGCGCGGGTGCCGCCCGGCCCGGCGACACCCTCAGCGGCGCACGCCGGTACGCGGACGAGCGTTCTGCCGAGGGGGCCGGCCTGGTCGGCCTCGGCCGCAGGCCGGGGCGTCCGTTGGTCGAGAACACGCCCGACTGGCCCACGATGGGGCCGGCCGAGGTGGAGAGCTGAGCCGTGCCGCGCTGGACGGCGACGGCAGCTATCTGTACGGAAGCGTCCAGCGGCAGCAGTGACAGGGCGGGGTCAGCGGCCGGCCCGTGCGGACGGGGCCGCTGAGGCGGTCAGCGCCGCCATGTCCACGACCCGGTCGGCGGCTTCCGCCACGGCCGGGTCGTGCGTGGCGACGACCGTGACGCAGTCGTCCTGGTGGGTGCGTTCGGCCAGCAGCTCGGCCAGTTCTCCGGCCTGCGAGCGGTCGACGGCCGCCGTCGGTTCGTCGATCAGCAGCAGTTTCGGGGAGAGGAAGAGCGCACGGGCCAGGGCGACACGCTGGCGTTCGCCGCCGGAGAGCTGTTCGGGGCGGTGACGGAGGCGATGCCCCAGGCCCACCCGGGTCAGGGCCTCCTCGGCGCGGGAGCGTTGTGCGCGGGGGCGCCCGCCGCTGATGTACACGGCGGCGAGCAGCTGATCGACGGCGGCCAGTCCGGAGAGCAGGTTGCCGCTCTGGAACATGTAGCCGATCCGTTCCCGGCGTGCCTCGGCGCGCCGGGCGTCGGAGAGTCCGGCAAGGTCCTCGCCGTCCAGCAGGACCTGCCCGGCGGTGGGCCGCAGCAGGGCGCCCGTGACAGCGAGCAGGGTGGACTTGCCGGAGCCCGAGGGGCCGACGAGAGCCGTCATCCTGCCCGCCTCGAAGGTGACGTCGAGGCCGTCGAAGACGGCGGTACGGGCGTCGTCGCGGCCGAAGGCGACGGTGACACCGGTCAGTTCGAGGCTCATCGGTTGGCTCCCAGCATGGTCAGCGGGTCGGCTTCGGTGACCCGGCGCAGGGTCAGGGCGGTGCCCGCGAGGCCGACGGCCGCGACGGTGCACATGGTGACGGCGAGGGTGCCGGCGGGCAGGCTGAACGGCACCTTCTCACCGACCAGCAGCCCGACCGCTCCGGCGAGCACGGCGCCCGCCGCGGTGCCGAGCACGACGACCAGGGCCGCCTGGAGCACGGTGTGGGCGAGCAGCCTTCGGCGGGAGGCGCCCATGGCTCGCAGCAGGGCGAGTTCGGGCTGCCGCTGCACGGTCCACACGGCGAAGAAGGCGCCGACCACGAGCGGGGCGATCAGGTAGAGGAAGACCTGGATCGAGGTCATGGTGACGCGCTCACCGGTGTAGCCGGGGGCCGCCTCGTACGCCTTCTCCTTGGTGAGGGTGGTGGTGGAGTGCCGCTTGTCGAGGGTGGCGGTCGAGGCCCCGGCCGGCGCGGTGCGCAGGGCCAGGGCGCTGAACTGGTCTGGGATGGCGGCGGTCGCGGAGGCGGGGGCACCGGGGGTGCTGAAGCGGATGCGCTGCCAGGTCTTCAGCGGGACGTAGGCGACGGGCACATGGCCGTAGCTGGAGCGCTCGGTCTCTCCGATGACGTGCAGCTTGATGCCGAGCCGGTCGATGACCAGGGTGTCGCCGACGTGTACGCCGTCGTCGGCGAGCTTGGCGGACATCACGATGCTGTCCGCCGCCGCGTCGGCGAGGTTCTCGCCCTCGGTGACCGAGGGGGCGAGGAAGGAGCCGGGCTCGACGCCGAAGGCGGCGAGGTCGACCTCGGCGCCGCGGTTCGTGGTGCCGCGGGTGATGGAGACGCCCAGCGGGGTCGTCTCGGTGTTCGCGTCCGCGCGCCAGGCGGCAGCGGTCTTCTCGTCGAGGAGGCTGCGGGCGAACTGGTCGGAGCGGGCGTCCGAGGAGAAGACCAGCTGCGCGGCCGGGAGGCGGCGCAGCGCGGAGATGGTGTCGTCACCCAGGCCGGTGGTGAAGCCGGAGACGATGCCGACGAGTGCGGCGACGAGCACCACGACGGACCCCATGAGCAGGAAGCGCCCTCGGGCGGCGCGCAGCTCCAGCAATGCGAGGAACACGGCGGTTCCCTTCGGTGAATCGATGTTAGGGACGGTGTGTCGCCAAGATAGATGATGGGGACGCGGCGTCGCCAAGTGGGGGTCGAAAGTGCGCAGGGGCTTCTAGACTGGGCCGATGCCCAGGATCAGAGCCGCCACGGTCGCCGAGCACCACGCCCAGCAGCGGCTGGCCCTGGTGCGGGCGGCGCGCGAGCTGTTGGAGGGCGGCGACGCCGAGGCCGTGACTTTCACCACGGTCGCCAGAGCCACGGGGCTGGCCCGCAACAGCGTGTACAAGTACTTCCCCGGCCGCCCCGAGCTGCTCGCCGCGGTCGTCGAGGACGCGATGCCCCGCTGGACGGACGCCATCCGGGCGGGCATGGCGGCGGCCGGCACGCCCGAGGAGAAGATCGCCGCCTATGTGTCGTGCCAGCTGGAGCTGGTGCGCAGCGGCGAGCACCGGATCGCCCAGGCACTGGCCGGGGTCCGGGACGCGGCGGTGGTGCGGGAGAGCGCGGCGCGGGTCCACCGCGAGCTGCTCACCCCGCTGACCGGTGCGCTGACCGAGCTGGGCGAGGAGGACCCGAGGCGTACGGCGCTGCTCCTCCAGGGAATCGTCAACGCGGCCACGACGGCGATCGAGAACGGCGACGACCCCCGGGCGGTGACGGACCGGGCGGTCCGGATGGCCGTCACCGCGATCACCGGGGCGACGCCGGGGCGGTGAGGGACGGCTCCAGGCGGATGCGGGTGCCGTCGAAGTGGGCGCGATTGTCCCTTGGCCCTTGACCGGTCATGTACGGCTCTACGACGCCGCGCGAGCCGGGAACTGGGAGCCGGCCGCGCAGGAACAGGAGCGGCTCGTCGAGCTGTTCGCCATGGCGGACGCGGGCCCGGAGGCGGACATGGGCCGCAGCTCCTGGTAGAACGGTCAAATACCGGATTCCTGGTGCAGTGAGACGTCATGCGTCTCACTGCACCTGTCGGCGGAACGTCAGGCCGCGATCCGCTCGAAGACCGCGGCGAGGCCCTGCCCGCCGCCGATGCACATGGTCTCCAGTCCGTACCGGGCCTCCCGGCGGTGCAGCTCACGGGTCAGCGTGGCGAGAATGCGGGCGCCGGTGGCGCCGACCGGGTGGCCGAGGGAGACGCCGGAGCCGTTGACGTTGACGCGCTGCTCGTGGTCCTTCTCGCCGAGGCCCAACTCCCGGGTGCAGGCGAGCACCTGGGCGGCGAAGGCCTCGTTGAGCTCGATCAGGTCGAGGTCGGCGAGGGTGAGTCCGGCACGGTCGAGGGCGGCCCGGGTCGCCGGGACGGGGCCGATGCCCATCGTCGCGGCCGGCACCCCGGCACGGGCGAAGGAGACCAGCCGGACCAGCGGGGTCAGGCCAAGGCGTTCGGCGGTGGCCGCGCCGGTGACCAGGCAGGCGGCGGCCGCGTCGTTCTGACCGCTGGCGTTGCCTGCGGTGACGGTCGCCCCCGGGTCGGACTTCGCCATGATCGGGCGCAGCGCGGCGAGTTGTTCGGCGGTGGTGTCGGGGCGAGGGTGCTCGTCGGTGGTGACGACGGTCTCGCCCTTGCGGGTGCGCACGGTGACGGGGACGGTCTCCGCGTCGTACCTGCCCTCCGCCGCGGCTAGGCCGGCGCGCTGCTGGGAGCGCAGGGCGAGGGCGTCCTGGTCGGCGCGGCTGATGCCGTAGGCACGCCGGAGGTTCTCGGCGGTCTCGATCATGCCGCCCGGCACGGGGTGGTTGACGCCGCCCGCGGTGACCCTGCCACGGGCCAGCGAGTCGTGGAGCTGGAGGCCGGGGCCCTTGATGCCCCAGCGGCCCTCGTGCGTGTAGTACGGGGCACCGCTCATGACGTCGACGCCGCCCGCGATCACGACCTCGCTGAAGCCGGCCCGGATCTGCATCGCCGCGTCGAGCACGGCCTGGAGGCCCGATCCGCAGCGGCGGTCGACCTGGGAGCCGGTGACGGTCTCGGGCAGTCCGGCGTCGAGCGCGGCGACCCGGCCGATGGCGGGGGCCTCGGCGGACGGGTAGGAGTGCCCCAGGATCACCTCGTCGACGGCGGCGGGGTCGATTCCGGTACGGGCCACGATCTCGGCGATGACGTGTGCGGCGAGTGCGGCCGGCGTCTGCTGTGCGAACACTCCGCCGAAGCGGCCGATGGGGGTGCGCAGTGGTTCACAGATGACGACATCGAGCTGCTGATCGGGCACGGTGTGACCTTTCGGAGGCGAGTGGCGTGTGCCGCCGACCCTTGCACCCGGCGACCGAGTCGGTCCGATATCCGGTTCGCCCTGGTACAAGACGCGGCGCGTCTCAATTCCCGCTTGCGGACCTTCGGCCCCCGGCCGGGCGCGGCGGCGTGGGCAGGGCCTCCTCCGCCACCGCGAGCACCGCCCGCAGCGCGGCGGAGGGGTTGTCGGCCCGCCAGGCCAGCGCCGCCCGGAGCCGGATCGGCGGACCGGCCAGGGGCCGGTAGACGAGGCCGTTCTGCTGGATGTGCTGGACGGAGGTGACGGTGAGCGTGACTCCGACCCCGGCGGCGACCAGCGCCAGGATGGTGTACGAGTCGGGCGCCTCCTGGACCACCCGGGGGTTGAACCCGGCGGTCTCGCAGGCCCCGACCATCGCGTCGCGCACCGTGGATCCGGTGTTGGCGGGGAAGGAGACGAAGGGCTCCTCGGCCAGGACGCCGATGGGGACGCTCTCCAGCCGGGCGAGCGGGTGGTCGAAGGGCAGCGCGCACACCAGCTCCTCCTCGTCGATCACCCGGTACGCCACTCCCGGCCGGCTCACCGGCAGCCGGACGAACCCGAGGTCCAGCGAGCCGTCGGCGACCCGGTCGAGAGCGACGTTGGCGTAGGTCTGCCCCCTCATGACCAGTTCGAGCGCGGGGCTCGCGGCGCGCACGGCCCGGGTGAGGAGCGGCAGCGTCTCGTGGCTGGAGGCGCCCGCGAAGCCGATGGTGACCCGCCCGTACTCACCGCGGCCCGCCGCCTTCGCGGCGCGCACCGCCGTGTCGAGGTCGTCGAGCACAGTCCGTACCGGCTGGAGGAAGGACTCCCCCGCACCGGTGAGCCGCACCGACCGGGTGTTGCGTTCGAAAAGCTGGACGCCCAGCTCCTTCTCCAGCTGGCGGATCTGCTGGCTCAGCGGCGGCTGGGCCATCTGCAGCCGTTTCGCGGCCCGCCCGAAGTGCAGTTCCTCGGCCACGGCGACGAACGCTGACAGATGACGCAGCTCCATGCCCGCCCCTTCGGCCGATTCATTACTCAAATGTCTTGATGCGACCTTAATTTGGTATTGAACAGCAATCAATAGCCGCTGACGCGGTGGGGCGACGCGCATGGCCCAGGACGCGCCAGCAGACCGGAGCTGAGGCTGGTCGCCGTCCGCCCCGGCGTCACCGTCGAGCAGGTGCGGGCGGCCACCGGCCGGGACCTGGAGGTGGCCGGTACGGTCGGGACCGTGCCGCCGCCGTCCGAGGCCGAACTCCGGCTGCTGCGTGAGGACGTGGACCCGGACCGCGTCTATCTTCGCTGAGGGCTGCCACGAAATCCCCGGCAGGCGTGCGACGGCAGCTGCGGCACCGCGCCGCTTTGCCGGAACACCCGAATACATCCAGTATTCGGGTGTCCCTGCGCCTTGCGATGCACCGCATCCGACGCCGCACACTGATCCACCGGGGATTACGGGACACCCCTTGGACCGATCACATGTCACACCCCGAGAGGACCGCAACCGCCATGCGTATCAGGATCGTCGGCGCCGGGGCCATGGGCCGCGGCATCGCCCAGTGGGCGGCCACCGCCGGACACACCGTCGAGTTGTGCGACGTGCGCACGGAGGCCGTGACGGCCGCCGTGGACTTCGTACGGTCCATGCTCGAACGGGCCGTCCAGAAGGGCCGGATGTCCGACGGGGACCGCACCGCCGCCCTGGAGCGGCTGGTCCCGCTCGACGACCCGTGGGCACAGGGCCCGGACGTCGAGCTGGTCATCGAGGCGGTGCGGGAGGATCTCGGCACCAAGACAGAAGTCTTCGGCAGGCTGGAGCGGGCGCTGCCCGCCACGGCCGTCTTCGCGACCAACACCTCGTCCCTGTCGGTGACCCGCATCGCCGCGGCGCTGGGGGACCCGACGCGCCTGGCCGGGCTGCACTTCTTCAACCCGGTACCGCTGATGAAGATCGTCGAGATCGTGCCCGGCGCGGCCACCCGCCCGGAGATCCCGCCGGCCCTCACCGCGCTCGTCGAGAGCTGCGGTCACCGCGCGGTCACCGTCGCCGACACCCCCGGCTTCCTGGTCAATCACGCCGGGCGCGGGCTGGTGACCGAGGCGCTCGCGCTGCTGGAGGAGACGGTCGGCGACCCGGCGGACATCGACCGGATCGCCCGCGACGTCCTGGGCCTGCGGATGGGCCCGTTCGAGCTGATGGACCTCACCGGGCTGGATGTGACGGCCGCGGTGATCGACTCGATCTGGCAGGGGTTCCGGTACGCGGACCGGCTCCGCCCCTCCTACCTCACCCCGAACCGGGTGGCGGCCGGGCTGCACGGCCGCAAGACCGGGCACGGCTGGTACGCGTACGGTCCCGAGGCACCCGCCCCCGCTCCGGAGCCGCCGGTCACCGGCGACGCGGACCGTCCGGTGTTCGTCCACGGCACCGCGGGACAGGACCGGGACGCGGCCGCGCTGCGGGCGGCGCTGACCGCCGCGGGCGCCGTCGTCGACACCGGCACCGACCCGTCCGCCGACGCCCTGGTGCTCGTTCCGGTCTGGGGCACCGCGGTCGCGGAGGCGGTCGCCGGGCACGGCCTGCCCGCACGACGCACCTTCGGCGTGGACCCGCTGCCCGCGGCCGGCCGGCGCCGGGTGCTGGCCGTGACCCCTGCGGCGGACCCGGCCGCCGCGCGCGACGCCCGCGCGGTGCTGGCCCGCGCGGCAGAGGGCGACGAGCCGTGGGCGGTCTCGGTGGTGCGGGACACCGCGGGCTCGGTCGCCCAACGGCTGCTCGCCTCGATCGTGTCGGTCGCGGCGGGGATCGCGGAGCGCTCCATCGCCGCCCCCGCCGACATCGATCTGGCCGTCACCACCGGCCTGGGCTACCCCGTCGGCCCGCTGGCCTGGGGCGACCGGATCGGTGCGGACCGGATGCTGGAGCTGCACCGGGCCCTGCACCGCACCACGGGCGACCCGCGCCATCGCCCGAGTCGCTGGGTCACCGAGCGCGCCCGGCTCGGTCTCGCGCTGACCGACCCGGGAACGTCGCCCGCCGACTGCACGGCGTCCTCGTAGCAGCGGGGCGGGGGTGCTGGCGGACGCCCGCGGCACCCCCGTCCACGCCCGTCCCGGCGGATGTCCGTTTCGTACAAGACCCGCGCCGGGGCCCGGCATACGGTCGGGGCATGACTCCACGCATGGACGCGATCGGCATCGTCACCGCGGATATGGCCGCATCGCTCACCTTCTACCGCCGGCTCGGTCTCGACATCCCCGCCGGTGCGGAATCCGCACCCCATGTCGAAGTGACGCTCCCGGGCGGGCAGCGGCTGCTCTGGGACACCGAGGACATCATCCGCTCCTTCGACCCCGGATGGACCGCGCCGGCCGGCGGGGACCGCCTCACGCTTGCCTTCCTGTGCGACAGCCCGGCGGAGGTGGACGCGGTGTACGACGAGCTGACCGACGCGGGGTACCGAGGACATCTGAAGCCGTGGGACGCGGTGTGGGGGCAGCGTTACGCGACGGTCCTCGACCCGGACGGCTGCGCGGTGTCCCTGTTCGCCGCCAATGGCTGAGAGGCTGTCGGATGACCTCGGATCGGAAAGCGGACGCGGTCCGGCGTGTGCGATTCCAAGGCGGAGGAGTCAGGCGGACGGGGCCTCCCCTGGTCGAGCGGAGCCGGGAGCTCGGGGAAGGAGCGTCGTCGACCGACGACGACGCGGGAAGCGTGCGCGCCAGGGCGTGGCCTCCCGGTCGGAGGTCCCCCGGCAGCCTCTGAGGCCCGGCGTGTGCCGCTACCGGGCGAGGTAGGCGGTCAGGGTGGTTCCGGCCAGGTCGCGCATCTCCCGGGCGAGATGGGCCTGGTCGGTGCAGCCCGCCGCGACGGCCGCCTGCGCGTACGGCGTCCCGGACCGGACGAGGGCGAGCGCCCGCTGCAACCGCAGCACCCGGGCGAGGGTCTTGGGCCCGTAGCCGAAGGCCGCGAGCGAACGGCGGTGGAGCTGGCGGGCGCCGAGGCCGGCCCGGTGCGCGGTGTCCGCGACGGACCTCCCGGCGCCGAGCCGGTCCGCGACGTACCGCATCAGCGGGTCCGGCGGTGCGGCGTCGGCCGCCAGGCGCAGCGCGACGTTCTCCAGCGCGGCGGCCGGGTCGGAGGCTTCGGCGAGCCGCTCGGTGAGTACGCGGACCCGGCCCGCGGGCCACAGGTCCGCGAGCTCGACCCGGCGGTCGCGCAGCTCGTGCGCCTCCACGCCGAGCAGCGCGGGGGCCGTGCCGGGTGCGAAGCGGATGCCGGCGCACTGCCCGCCGGGCGGGGCGGACGGCGTCACGGCACGGGTGTCGGGGCCCGCGACGAGCAGTCGGCCGCCGAT
The DNA here is from genome assembly GCF_053594575.1 of Streptomyces sp. NPDC001880. Lineage (NCBI taxonomy): Bacteria > Bacillati > Actinomycetota > Actinomycetes > Kitasatosporales > Streptomycetaceae > Streptomyces > Streptomyces sp. NPDC001880. The sequence continues at coordinate 3,518 of NZ_JBSFET010000126.1, read as the reverse complement.
CCGGAGCAGGTCCATGCATCCGTCGGGCAGTACCGGGTGGACCGAGCCCTCGGGCTCGCTCAGTGTCCACACGATCGCACCGTCCAACCGCGACATCCGCTCGTCGTACCCGTCTCCCATGCCCCACACGCTAATCTCGTCGGCGAACGGTATCGGCTTCCCAGGGGCGGTCATGACGGCACTGATGGAGTTCACCACCGACAACGGTGCGACGGTGACGGTCGAGGTCGACCGTCATACGCAGGGCGCGCAGCTGGTCTCGCTGGGCGACGACAACACCCTGGCCAGGGCCGGGCGCACCTTCGACAGCGCCCTCACGGGAATCCGGTCGGCGGCCGAGTCCGCCCTCGCGGTGTTCCGGGACGGCGCCCTGAAACCGGACGGTGTGGAGCTCGAATTCGGGGTGAAGATCACGGCGGAGGCCGGTGCCGTGATCGCGAAGAGTGCGGTCGAGGGCCACATGGTGGTCAAGCTGTCCTGGTCCCCCGGCGCGACACCGGCGGAACCGGCGGCTCCGGTCGTTCCGGCGCCCGCGCCCGCGCCGTAGAAGCGGTAGAAGCCGCTCAGCCGCCGGACCCGTCGTCCCGCATGTCCGCGGTCGGCCTGTCCGCGTTCGGCTTGTCCGCCTCCTTTTCGCGGCTCGGCTGGATCCTGGACTTCACATCGTCCGGCGGCAGGAACTTCGACCAGCGCTCGGGGAATTCGGACGGCATGTAGGGGCTGTCGGCTTCGTCGCCCTCGTCATCGTCGTCGTCCCAGTCCCCGTAGTCCTGGTTGCCCGCCTGCGTCCGGGCGACGAACTCCGCCGCCTGGGCCGCGCGCACCCGGTCGTTGGCCGCGCGGGCGGCGGCCGTCGCCAGCGAGGGCCACACCCGGTCGATGGCCGCGTTCACCGCCGCTCCCACCAGCACCGCGAAGGCGGAGATGCCGATCCACAACAGGACGGCGATCGGGGCCGCCAACGAGCCGTAGATCGTGGGCCCCTCGACCGTACTGGTGAGGTAGATCCGCAGCAGGAAACTGCCGAGCACCCACATCGCGAGCGCCACCAGCGCACCGGGCATGTCCTCGATCCAGGGCGAACGGACCGGCACGGACACGTGGTAGAGCGTGGTCAGGAACGCGATCGACAGCAGGATCACCAGCGGCCAGTACAGGACGCTTATGAGCTCGGTGCCCCACGGGACGACCTCCACGACGCGGTCCGGTCCGACGACGAGCAGCGGCAGCACCACGGAGCCGAGCAGCAGCGCGACGACGTACAGCAGGAAGGCGAGCAGCCGCGTCTTGACGATGCCGCGCTGGCCGTCGAGACCGTACATCACGGTGATCGTGTCGATGAAGACATTGACCGCGCGGGAGCCGGACCAGAGCGCGATCGCGAAGCCGATCGAGATGACATCGGGCCGGGCACCGGTGGTGACGTCCGCCAGGAGCGGCTTGGCGAAGTCTTTGACGCCCCGCTCGCTGAGCACGGTCTGCGCGGCGTTGAGGATGTTGCGCTCGATGGAGGCGACCGTGGTGGTGCTGGTCCACTCGTCGACGTATCCGAGCAGCCCGATGAGGCCGAGGAGCAGGGGCGGCAGGGACAGCAGGGTGAAGAACGCCGCCTCGGCGGCGAGCCCGAGAATGCGGTACTCCATGCACGAGTTGACGGTGTCCTTGAGCAACTGCCAGGCCATCTGCCGCTTGGATACGTTGCGGTAGAGGACTCGGGCCCGGTGGAGCCGACCCGGTGGCCGCTCGGGTGTTTCATTTGCTGCCTGCACGTCCTTACCGTATCGGCATGGCAGCCACCACCCACACCGTGTCCAATCAGGTACCGCCGCTGACCGGCTACGACGTCTTCGCCGCCGACCGGGCGCTCACCGAGGCGGTGCAACGTCATACGTCACCCGGGCTCCTGGCCGAAGTCCGGGGCGAGCTCGGTGAGCTGGGCCGGTCCGCGGGCTCCGCGCAGGTGCAGGAGTGGGGTGCGCAGGCGAACGCGAATCCGCCGGTGCTGCGCACCCACGACCGCTACGGCCACCGCATCGACGAGGTCGAGTTCCATCCGGCCTGGCACCGGCTGCTCGGCCACGCGGTCGCCGCGGGCCTGACCGATGCCTGGGGACGGCCCGGCGGTCATGTGCGGCGGGCGGCCGGCTTCCTGGTGTGGACGCAGGCCGAGGCGGGGCACGGCTGCCCGCTGTCGATGACGCACGCGGCGGTGCCCGCGCTGCGCACCGATCCTGCGCTGGCCGCCGTGTGGGAGCCGCTGCTCACCTCGACGGTGTACGAGTGGGGGCTGCGGCCCGCCGCGCGCAAGGCCGGGGTGCTCTTCGGGATGGGGATGACGGAGAAGCAGGGCGGCACGGACGTACGGTCGAACACGACCCGCGCCGAGCCGCTGGCCGCGGAGGGCGAGTATCTGCTCACCGGGCACAAGTGGTTCTGCTCGGCACCGATGTCCGACGGATTCCTGGTGCTGGCGCAGGCGCCGGGCGGCCTGACGTGTTTTCTGCTGCCCCGGGTGCTGCCCGACGGCACCCGCAACACCTTCGCGATCCAGCGGCTCAAGGACAAGCTGGGCAACCGGTCGAACGCTTCGGCCGAGGTCGAGTTCGACGGTACGTGGGCGCGCCGGATCGGCGAGGAGGGGCTCGGGGTGCGCACCATCATCGGGATGGTGGCAGCGACCCGGCTGGACTGCGTGGTGGGGTCGGCGGCGCTGATGCGTCAGGCGGTGGCGCAGGCGATCCATCACTGCACGTACCGCAGCGCGTTCGGCGGGGTGCTGGTCGAGAAGCCGCTGATGCGCAATGTGCTGGCCGATCTGGCGCTGGAGTCGGAGGCCGCGACGGTGCTGGCGATGCGGCTGGCGGCGGCGTACGACGACGGCTCGGAGAGCGAGCAGGCCTTCCTGCGGATCGCGGTGCCCGCGGCGAAGTACTGGGTGACCAAACAGTGCACGCCGGTGGTGGCCGAGGCGCTGGAGTGTCTCGGCGGCAACGGCTACGTCGAGGAGTCCGGGATGCCCCGGCTGCTGCGCGAGGCGCCGCTCAACTCGATCTGGGAGGGCTCGGGCAATGTGCAGGCGCTGGATGTGCTGCGGGCGCTGCAGCGTGAACCGATGGCGCTGAACGCGTTTCTGCAGGAGGTCGGCAGGGCGCGCGGGGCCGATCACCGGCTGGACGGGGCGATCAAGGACATGCTGACGGAGCTCGCCGATCTGAACGGGATCGAGGCGCGGGCCCGCCGGCTGGCAGAGCGGATGGCGCTGGTGCTCCAGGGTTCGCTGCTGGTGCGGTGGGCGCCGCCGGAGGTGGCCGACGCGTTCTGCGCGTCACGACTGGGCGGAGACCGGGGCACGGCCTTCGGTACCCTGCCGCACAGCCTCGATCTGGCCTCGGTCGTCGAACGGGCGCGGCCGGTCGCGGACTAAAGGGCTGTCCCGTAATCCCCGGTGGATCAGCGCGCGGCGTCAGATGCGGTGCATCGCAAGGCGGAGGGGCGTCCGCATACTGGATGTATGCGGA
>NZ_JBSFET010000125.1:0-12462 GCF_053594575.1 Streptomyces sp. NPDC001880 | reverse complement strand
AAGATCCGCACCCCTGAAGCCGCCGACCGCTGGACCTGGCTGATCGTCGCCGCCTTCACCCAGCTCCGGCTCGCCCGCCCGCTCGCGGCAGACCTCCGAAGGCCGTGGGAGAAACCGACCCCGCCGGACAGGCTCACCCCCGCACGCGTCCGCCGCGACTTTCGGCACCTCCGCCCGCAAGCCGCCTGCCCAGCCGGAGCACCGAAACCCTCCCGCCCCGGCCCAGGACGGCCACCAGGCCGCAAGAACACGCAACCCACCCCACGCCACGACGTGCACACCACCGGCAGAACAGACACGAGACAGAAGAAGCCAACGCCCCCACGACCACGCCGTACTGGTTAAAGATCAAGTTAGGGAAGCCCGCCAGGCGCACCCTTGTCCCTCGTCCGGATGTGCGTGGTGTCGCGCCCGGCGCCCGGCTGGGAGAATGGCGGGCTGTGACCACTACCACTGCGCCGTCCGTCACCCACAGCCGGAGCGGGCTGGCCGGGCAGCTGTACGAGCTCGGTGTGGAGCCCGGCGGTGTCCTTCTGGTGCATGCCTCGATGCGCGCGGTGGGCCCGGTGAGCGGCGGGGTCCACGCGATGGCCGGCGCGTTGCGGGATGCCCTCGGGGCACACGGCACGCTCGTCGTCCCTGCCTTCACTCCGGAGAACTCCGATACGTCTCCGCACTACCTCGACCGGGTGCGTGGCCTCGACGACCGGGCCCGGGAGGCGGTACGGGCGAGCATGCCGCCCTTCGATCCGGCGACCTCGGCCGCACCGTCGATGGGCAGCCTCGCCGAGGCGGTGCGGCTCAGCGCAGGTGCGGCGCGCAGCGGCCATCCGCAGACCTCCTTCGCCGCGCTCGGCCCGCCGGCCCGGAACCTGCTGTCGGGTCACCGACCCGACTGCCACCTCGGCGAGGACTCTCCTTTGGCCCGCCTCTACGACCTGCGGGCCCAGGTGCTCCTGCTCGGCACCGGATTCGACACCTGCACCGCGTTCCATCTCGGCGAGTACCGGGTACCCGCCCCGCCCCGCCGGAGCTACCGCTGCGTGGTGACGGCCGGGGGACGCCGCCAGTGGTGGGAGTACGAGGACGTCGCCCTGGACGACAGCGACTTCGCGGCCCTGGGCGCGGCCTTCGTCCGCGCGCACGACGCCGCGGCCGTGCGCACCGGCCCGGTCGGCTCGTCGACCAGCCGCCTCTTCCGCATCACCGACGCCGTCGACTTCGCCACGCGCTGGCTGAGTTCCCACCGGGCCGTGCCGCCGGTGCGGGCCCTGTGCCACTCGCCCGGCTGAGAGCCCCGGCGCAGGCAATCGGCGGTCGCCCTCTCAGTTCCTGATGATGAATGATCTGCTCGGCGGCACAGCCGCCCCAGTCCGAGGACACCGCTGCGGCGAATGGCGCGGTGAACAGGTCGAGGCGGCCGGAAGCCGGGCCGGCATTGCCGGAGAGGCCGATGGCAGCGCGCATGCGTACCGCGCCGACAGCGCCCACGCGGCCCTCGGCCGGCCGTCTCCCCGCCCGGGTCGCTGGGCGTCGCCGAGGCCGGGGTCAGCCGGCGGACGGGTCCTCCGTCTCGCCCGGCTCCGCCAGGGCCAGCAGCTGCTCGGGGGTGACGCCCGCAGGAATCGGCACCGGCGCGGGGGTGCGCAGCGGCGGCTGCCAGCCCTTCTCGGCGTCCCAGCTGCGTACGACACGGGCAGGGGCACCGGCCACCACCGCATGGTCCGGCACCTCGCCCCGCACCACCGCCCCCGCGGCGACCACCACGTTGCGGCCGAGCACGGCGCCCGGGAGGATCACCGCTCCGGTGCCGATCCAGCAGCCGGGCCCGATGGCGACCGGCTCCATGCGGGGCCACTGCCGGCCGACCGGCTCGTGCGGATCGTCGTAACTGTGGTTCGTCGACGTGATGTAGACGTACGGACCGCAGTACGTGTCCGAGCCGATGGTCACCGTGGTGTCGGCTACCACATGGCTGCCGCGGCCGAGCACCACCCCGTCCCCCAGGGTCAGGATCGGATCGGGGCCGAGGTCGAGGTCGGGCATGAGTCCGGCCGTCAGCGTGACCTGCTCACCGATCACACAGTGCGAGCCGAGCTCGATCCACGGCTCGCCGAAGACCGTGCCCTGCGGGAAGGCCAGCCGCGTGCCCGGGCCGATCCGGCGGAAGCGCAGCGCGCCCGGGCGGTCCGCGGTGACCGCGCCCGTCTCCTGCAGCCAGCGCCAGCCGCGGTGGACGGCCCGGGACAGGGCGCGCCGCCGCCAGGCGGCAAGGGAAGAGAACGCGTTCCTGTTCGTCGGCACTCGCTCACGGTAGTCGGCGGCGCCCGGACCGATCACCGCGGCAACCTGTGATGTTCACCCCACTCGGCCGCGTTCCACCGGCCGTCACATACCGTCTCTCCTACGCGATCGGCATCTCCTACGCGATCGACGCGGTCGAACAGCCGTGGCCACCGCCGGGACCGGACGACCGCGGCCGCACGACACCTGAGCACGGAGGAACGGGCGATGGCAGAGCAGGCGTTGATCATGGGAATGGGCGGCAAGGAGCCGGACATCGACACGGAGGCCTTCACGGCACCGACCTCGGTCGTCATCGGTGAGATCACCCTGGCCGCGGGCTCCAGCGTCTGGTACCACGCCGTGCTGCGCGCAGACTGCGGTCCGATCGTCATCGGGGCCGACAGCAACATCCAGGACAACTGCAGCGTCCATGTCGATCCCGGCTTCCCCGTCACGGTCGGCGAGCGCGTCTCGGTCGGGCACAACGCCGTGCTCCACGGCTGCACCATCGAGGACGACGTCCTCGTCGGCATGGGGTCCACCGTCCTCAACGGTGCCCGCATCGGCGCCGGTTCACTGATCGCGGCACAGGCACTGGTCCCGCAGGGAATGCAGGTGCCCCCGGGCTCGCTGGTCGCCGGAGTCCCCGCAAAGGTCAAGCGTCGGTTGACCGAGGAGGAGCTCGAAGGCATCAAGTTCAACGCGGTGGGCTACGTGGAGCTGGCCAAGGCGCACCGCCGGGCCCACGAGGGCTGAGCGAAGAGAGCCGGTAGCGGGCGCCCGTCGGGTCCGCTGCGCCCGCGCCGTACCGTCGCGTCCGGTCAGTCCGCGGCCGGCACTGTCGCCGAGGTGGGCGACATCCGCTCCGCCGCCTTCTTGGCCCGGTTCTTCATGATCAGCATCGAAGTGACGCCGATCAGCACCGCTGCCACGAGGCCGAGGTAGGAGAACCGCTTGAGCCAGGCCTCGGCGACGACTCCCACCGAGTAGATGACGGCCGTGGTGCCGCCCGCCCAGACGATGCCGCCGAACACATTGGCGATCAGGAACTTCCAGTAGGGCATGTGCAGTACGCCCGCCAGCGGACCGGCGAAGATCCTCAGCAACGCCACGAAGCGGCCGAAGAACACCGCCCACATGCCCCACTTCTGGAACGAGCGTTCCGCCATTGCGATCTGGCTCTCGCCGAAGTGCTTGGGGAACTTCCCGCCGAGCCAGGCCAGCATCGGCCGGCCGCCCTTGCGGCCGATGGCATATCCGATCGAGTCGCCGATGATGGCACCGGCCGAGGCGCAGGCGCCGAGGATCCACGGGTTGATTCCGTCGTGCCCGGCGGCCAGGAGTGACGCGCTGACCAGCACGATCTCGCCCGGCAGCGGAATGCCGAGGCTCTCCAGTCCGATGACCACGCCCACCAGGGCATAGACGCTGACCGCGGGGATGGTCTCCAGCCATTCCTGGATGTGCAACGCCGATCCTCCCGTTAACCGAATGTCCGTTGCCCGCCGGGCAACTCCTCGGCGCACGGCGGGAAGCCTACCTGTCCTGCCATCCGGGCGAACAGCACGAAGAGCCGCCACGCGCCCAGTTGTTGGGGCGTGACGGCTCTTCGCGGAGCCGGCCGGGATCAGGCGTTGGGACGCAGCGTCCAGACGACCGTCATCTCACCGGTCACCGCGCCGTCGGCGCGCCGGATCTCGATGACCACGGGGAACTCCGGCCGCCGGCCCGCGTCGAGTTCGGCGACGACCTCGGCCACCGGGCGGCCGAGGGTCGCCGTCGCGGTGACGACACCCTTGGCCAGCTTCTTGTAGCCGATCTCCGCCTTGACCGCCAGCGGCACGGCGCGCGACATCTGGTCGCCGAAGGCGGCGATGACGATCGCCCCGCTCGCCGACTCCGCCAGCGTGAACATCGCTCCGGCGTGCGGTCCTCCGATGTGGTTGTGGTACTCGGCCTGGTCCGGCAGCCGGACCACCGCGCGCTCGGCGGTCGTCTCCAGGAACTCGAGGTTGAGGGTCCGGGCCATCGGAACCGTCGAGACGAGCATCTCGCCGACGGTCATCTGTTCAGCGCTCATGACCAGATGTTACTCATGAGTAGAACTTTTTGACCATTCCCGGACTCCCTCGGCACCCCTCCTTGGTCACATCCTTCACCGTCCGCACACGGGGGCGGGCGTAGCAGCCCGGCCACCACCCCTCTATCGTTACTGGCCATGTGGCCAGGACAGCAGCCGCCCGGGGGCGAGCAAAACCCGCAGGACCAGAATCAGAACCCTTACCAGCAGCCGGGGTACCAGCAGCCGAATCCCTATCAGCAGCCGGGATATCAGCAGCAGGGACAGCCGGGGCATCCGCAGCCGGGACAGCAGCCCGGCTATCCGCAGCCGAACCCGTACCAGCAGCCGACCGCGCCGCAGTACGCGGTGCCCGGTCCGCCCGGTCCGCCGCAGCCCGGCAACAACAACAAGAAGAAGACCACCGCCGTCGCGATCGTCGCGGCCACCGCTGTCGTCGTGGCCGCCGTGGTGACCGGTGTCGTCGTGATGAACAAGGACGACGAGGGCAAGGACGTCGCCGACGACAAGCAGTCCTCGGCGCCCGCCAAGCCGTCCGAGTCGGCCTCCGACGAGGCGAACCCGCGCAGCGACGACGGGGATCCCAAGCCGCTCATCCCCGGGTGGAAGGTCGTCACCAACCCCAAGTGGGGCACGCAGTTCGACGTGCCTGGGGACTGGGAGGTCGGGAGGCCCGGCACAGGCTCGTACTTCGAGGACGAGAAGAAAGGGGACGGCTCGCCCCTCATCCTCTTCTCCGCGCCGGCGTTCTTCCAGAAGAAATGGTGCGTGGACGACCCCGACAAGGACGGCGTCAAGGAGGACATGAGCCTCGCGAGCGCCGGCACCAGAGGCGCCCAGGGCGCCACCGACGCCGCCAAGAACGCCCACAGCGAGGCCGGCACCTGGGTGTGGGCCGCCTACGCGCAGCACATGCCGCAGAGCACCATCAAGTTCACCGAGGCCAAGCAGTACACCACCAAGTCGGGTCTCACCGGCCAGGTCGTCACCGCCACCGCCCCGAACGTCACGAAGAAGGAGAAGTGTGACAGCGACGGCAAGGCCATCGCCTTCACCTTCAAGAACAAGAAGGGTGAGTTCGCGTCCTGGGTCCTGTACGGAGCCGATTCCGTCAAGGACGAACTCCCGGACACGACGATCCAGAAGATCCTCAGCACCGTGCGGCTGGTGGATGTCGTCAAGACCGACTGACCCCTTTCCCCTCCCCCGGAAAACAGTTGGCACGGCGGGGGTTCGGAGGCGATAGTCCCTTGGTGACTGTCGCCTCCGCCCCCGCGTCCCGTCCGCTGCGTCCCGGCCGCAACTACCGTCTGCTGACCGCCGCCGCGATCATCACGGGCCTGGGTACCCATGGCGCGCTGATCGCGGCGGCGTTCGCCGTTCTGAAGGCCGGCGGTGACGGCGGCGACGTCGGTCTGGTGGCCGCCGCCAGGACCGCGCCCCTGGTTCTCTTCCTGCTGGTCGGCGGGGCGATCGCGGACCGGCTGCCGCGCCACCGGGTGATGGTCGCGGCGAACACCCTCAACTGCCTTTCGCAGGCCGCGTTCGCCTGGCTGGTCCTGGCCGGTGATCCGAAGCTGTGGCAGATGATGCTGCTGACCGCGCTGTGCGGCACCGGACAGGCGTTCTTCAGCCCGGCGGCCGAGGGCATGCTGATGTCCAGCGTCAGCCGTGAGCAGGCGAGCCGGGCCTTCGCGCTGTTCCGGATGGCCATGCAGGGCGCGTCGATCGGCGGCGCGGCGCTCGGCGGCGCCATGATCGCGGCGATGGACCCGGGCTGGGTGCTCGCCGTCGATGCCGCGGCATTCGCGGTGGCGGGTGCGCTGCGCGCCTTTCTGGACGTCAGCCACATTCCTCCGCGCGCGCCCGGCGGCGGCCTGCTCGCCGACATGCGGGACGGCTGGCAGGAGTTCGTCGGGCGCCCCTGGCTGTGGAGCATCGTGGCGCAGTTCTCGGTGGTGGTGGCCGCGGTGGGTGCGGCCGAGTCGGTGTACGGTCCGCTGGTCGCCCGGGACGAGCTCGGGGGCGCCCGCCCCTGGGGCTTCGCGCTCGCTGCGTTCGGAGCCGGCACCTTGGGCGGGGCGCTGCTGATGACGCGCTGGAAGCCCCGGCGGCTGCTGCTGGCCGGAACTCTCTGCGTCTTCCCGCTCGCGCTTCCGGCAGCGGGCCTCGCCGTGCCGTTGCCGGTGGGCGCGCTCTGCCTGGTGATGTTCGTCAGCGGGGTGGCCATCGAGGTGTTCGGGGTCTCGTGGATGACGGCCATGCATCAGGAGATCCCGGAGGAAAAGCTCTCGCGGGTCTCGGCATACGACTGGTTCGGCTCGGTGGCGATGATGCCGGTGGCCACCGCGCTCGCCGGCCCGGTGGAGTCGCTGGTCGGGCGGAGCGAGGCCCTGTGGGGCTGTGCGGCGTTGATCGTGCTGGTCACCGGGGCCGTGCTGTTCGTGCCGGAGGTACGCAATCTGACCCGGGCCCCCGCCGGCACAGAGGTGGCGAAGGGCCCGGGACCGGCCTCAGCCGATGCTGAAGGCTCCGTCGGGCGGCTCGGGTGAGGCGACCGCCGCACCGTCGCCGACCGGCTGGGCGGTGCCGGTGAGCCGGTCCAGCGCGGCGCCGTGCTCGACCCTGGCGGGGAAGGCATCGGCGGCGCAGCGGCGGGTCAGCGTCGCGGTGTCGATGGGCCTCGGGGAGGCGACGAGGACGAGGTTGCCGAAGCGCCGGCCGCGCAGCACCGCGGGTTCGGCGATCAGTGCGAGTTCCTCGAAGACGGCCGCGAAGGTGGCCAGTTGGGAGCGGAGGAAGCCGAAGGGCGCACCGTCCGCGAGGTTGGCGGCGTAGATTCCGCCGTCCCGCAGCGACCGGCGGGCAGCCTGCGCGTACTCGACGGTGGTCAGATGGGCGGGTACGCGCGAGCCGCCGAAGACATCCGCGATCAGGACGTCGAGGGAGCCGGGCGCGGTCTGTTCCAGTCTGCTGCGGGCGTCCGCGCCGTGCACGGTGATCCCGCAGCCGTCGGGGACCGGCAGCCGCTCGGCGACCAGTTCGAGGAGCCCGAGGTCGGCCTCGGCCACGTCCTGGCGGGAGCCGGGCCTGGCCGCGGCGACATAGCGGGGCAGGGTGAGTGCACCGCCGCCGAGGTGGAGTACGTCCAGTGGCGCGCCCGGGGCCGCCGCGCAGTCGATGACGTGGGCGAGCCGTCGCGCGTACTCGAATTCGAGGTGGTCCGGCGCGTCGAGGTCGACGTAGGACTGGGGCGCGCCGTCGACGGTGAGCAGCCAGGCCTTGTCCCGGTCCACGTCGGGGAGAAGCCTGGCGGTGCCCTGGTCCACGTCCCGGATGACCGGTATCGAGTCGTTCACTCACCCATTGTGGGGTGCCGGATCAACTGCTCAGGACCGCAGCCACGGATTCGGTGTGCGCCGTCGACTGGGCGAGCCCGGCGCGGGCGGCCGCGGCGCGGCAGCGCGGGTCGAGGGGGTTGCGGCCGAAGGCATTCTTCGCCGCCGCGTCCGGGGTGATGACCTCGACCCGGGCACCGTTCGCGGCAAGCGCGGCGGCCTGCGAACCCGGCGAGGCGATGGCCCTGTTGCCACTGGCCGAGGGGGCGATGACGACGACGCGACCGCACCCGGCGGCGAGCTGGGCGTTGGCCGTGGAGTGCACCCCGCCGTCGATCCAGGACCGCCCGTCGATGCGGACGACGGGCCATACGGCGGGGACCGCGGAGCTCGCGGTGACGGCGTCGGCGAGGGACACCCCGCTGTCCTTGTCGAAGGTGCGGAGTTGTCCGGTCGTGGCGTCGACAGCGGTGACGACCAGGGGCCGCCCCGGCCACTCGGGCGACAGCAGACGGCCCGCGATCGCCGCGCGCCGTTCCTCCGCGGTGACGTCGAGCCGGGCGTTCTGCGCGATCCTGCCCAGCTTCCGGCCGTACGCCTCGGGAGTGCGGGCGGAGAGTACGGCCCCCGCGTAACGCATCAGGGTGAGCATGCCGAGCTTGCCGCCCGTGATGTCCTGCGGGTCGGCGAGCTGGAGTTCGTAGAGTTCGGGAAGGCCGAGCAGTCCGGAGGCCAGCTGTGCGCCGACCATCGCTCCCGCGGAGCTGCCGATGATCAGATCCGCCGCGGAGAGGTCCACGCCCGACTTCGCGAGCCCGTACAGGATCCCGGTCTCCCAGGCACCTCCGGTGACACCGCCGGAACCCAGAACCAGTGCTGTGTCTGTCATGCCGTCAGTCTTGCGCACGGCGGCGGGCCGCCTCCCGTGGGGTACAGGAGGCAGCCCTTGGTGCGTCGCCGTTCAGAGGACGCCGGTGACGGTGCCGGCGCCGACCGTGCGGCCGCCCTCGCGGATCGCGAAGCCGAGTCCGATCTCCAGCGGGACGTCACGGCCCAGCTCGACGGTCAGGTCGACGGTGTCGCCCGGACGCGCCACCGCCACCTCGCCGAGGTCGATGTCGCCGACGACGTCCGCGGTGCGGATGTAGAACTGCGGCCGGTAGCCGGTGGTGACCGGAGTGGTCCGGCCACCCTCCTTCGCCGACAGGACGTAGACCTGCGCGGCGAAGCGCCGGCTCGGTGTCACACTGCCCGGCGCCGCGACCACATGGCCGCGGCGGACCCGGTCGCGCTCCACGCCGCGCAGCAGCAGAGCCACGTTGTCACCGGCCTGGGCGGACTCCATCGGCTTCCCGAAGGTCTCCAGCCCGGTGACGACGGTCTCGATGTCCGGGTCCGGTCCGAGCACCGACACCCGGTCGCCCATGCGGACGGTGCCGCGCTCGACGGCTCCGGTGACGACGGTGCCCCGGCCGGTGATGGTCAGGACGTTCTCCACCGACAGCAGGAACGGCGCGTCGGTGTAGCGGACCGGCATTGGTACGTACGTGTCGACGGCGTCCAGCAGCGCCTCGACGGCCCCGGTCCAGCGCGGGTCACCCTCCAGCGCCTTCAGGCCCGAGACCCGCACGACGGGCACACAGTCACCTCCGTAGCCGTGCGCGGAGAGCAGCTCGCGGACCTCCAGCTCGACCAGGTCGGTCAGCTCGGGGTCGCCCGCGTCCGCCTTGTTGAGAGCGACGACGATGTGGTCGACACCCACCTGGCGGGCGAGCAGCACGTGCTCGGCGGTCTGCGGCATGATCCCGTCGAGCGCGGAGACGACCAGGATCGCCCCGTCGAGCTGGGCGGCGCCGGTGACCATGTTCTTGATGTAGTCGGCGTGGCCCGGCATGTCGACATGCGCGTAGTGACGGGTGTCGGTCTCGTACTCGACGTGCGCGATGTTGATGGTGATGCCTCGCTGCGTCTCCTCCGGCGCCCGGTCGATCCGGTCGAACGGGACGAACGTGCCGGTACCCCGGTCGCTGAGGACTTTGGTGATGGCGGCGGTCAGGGTCGTCTTCCCGTGGTCGACGTGGCCCATGGTGCCGATGTTGAGGTGCGGCTTGGTACGCACGTATGCCGTCTTGGGCATTGGTCCATTCCTTGGTGTTCGAAGCTGAGAGAGAAGACCCCAGGGCCCGGCCGACCCTCCCCTTGCGGGGTCCGCCGGACTGTCGGGGGAGGGTCAGCTTCGGGCGCCGCCGATGGACGCCGCGGCTGCGGTGAACGCTGCTGCGAAAAGTGCTGCGGTGACGGGGCTCACGGCAGCCTTCGGCGCGTCCGCGACTGCGGACGGCGCTGCGAGGAAGGCGTACCGGAACATGGGTCCGATCATGTCGGACGTACATGGCCGCGTCGAATGGTTTTCGCGCGGACGCCGCAGTCGCGTCAAGGGAGTCGGCCCGCGCCGGCCGCCGGGGCGGGCGCGGGGGCGCCGCCTCGCTGCCCGGCTGCCGCCGCGCCCGTTACGGCGATCGCCCACCGGCGTCGGTTACTCTCCCCGCATGCTCGACCCCGTCCCCGCCGCCCGGCCCGCCACCGGCCTCGCCGTGCGCTGCACGAGGGCGCTGCTCTCGCCCTGGTCCCGGTTCTCGCTGCTCGTGGCCGTACTGCTGGGCGCCGCGGCGACGATGCTCCTCCTCGAACCCCAGCGGCTGATCGCCACCGGCTGGCCCACCCGGCTCAGCGGTGGCGCCCTTGCGGTGATCCTGTTCGGTGTCGCGTACGGCGTGTGCACCGTGGCGTTCGTTCCGCGGCCGCTGCTCAATGTTGCCGCCGGTGCGCTCTTCGGTACGCAGGCGGGACTGACCGCCGCGCTGGCGGGGACGGTGCTCGGTGCGGGCATCTCGTTCGGGCTGGGCCGGGTGCTGGGGCAGGACGCGCTCCGTACGCTGCTGCGCGGGCGGTGGCTGAAGGCCGCGGACGGACAGTTGAGCAGGCACGGGTTCCGTTCCATGCTGGCACTGCGGCTGTTCCCGGGTGTGCCGTTCGCGGCGGCCAACTACTGTGCGGCGGTGTCGCGGATGGGGTATCCGCCGTTCCTGGTGGCCACCGGGCTCGGCTCGATCCCGAACACCGCGGCGTATGTCGTCGCGGGCAGCAAGGCCTCGTCACCGACGTCTCCGGCGTTCCTCGCAGCGATGGGCTTCATCGTGCTGACGGGGCTCGGCGCGGCGGTCGTCGCCTGGCACAAGCGCCACCGCCTGACCGCCTGACTGCCCCGGTGCCCGGCGCCGGGCACCGGGGCGGTGGGCGGCCCGGGGGACGCGTAACGCTGTTCATCTGAGGGCGGTACCCTGCCCGCGACCGACCGAAGATGTCCAGGCCTGTGACGGGCCTGCCCTCAATCGACCGCAATGCGCACGCTGCCGACGGCCCTCGCTGCCGTCGGCCGATGCACGATCACCCCGGGATGGCCAAAGCCCCATGAGCTGGTTCGAATCGTTCGTCCTGGGCCTCGTTCAGGGACTGACCGAGTTCCTGCCGATTTCCTCCAGCGCGCATCTGCGGCTCACCGCAGCGTTCGCCGGCTGGCACGACCCTGGTGCGGCGTTCACCGCCATCACCCAGATCGGCACGGAGGCGGCAGTCCTCATCTACTTCCGCAAGGACATCGTCCGGATCGTCTCGGCCTGGCTCCGTTCGCTGACCGACCGGTCGATGCGCGGCGACCACGACGCCCAGATGGGCTGGCTGGTCATCGTCGGATCCATCCCCATCGGCGTGCTCGGTGTAACGCTCAAGGACCAGATCGAGGGCCCGTTCCGCGATCTGCGGCTGATCGCCACCACGCTGATCGTGATGGGCGTCGTCCTGGGGATCGCCGACCGGCTCGCCGCCCGCGACGAGGTGGGCGGGAAGCACCGGGCCGCGAGGGAGCGCAAGACGCTCAAGGAACTCGGTGTGAAGGACGGCCTGATCTTCGGTTTCTGTCAGGCGATGGCGCTGATCCCGGGTGTCTCCCGCTCCGGAGCCACCATCAGCGGCGGACTGCTGATGGGGTACACCCGCGAGGCTGCGGCCCGGTACTCCTTCCTGCTCGCGATCCCGGCGGTGCTCGCCTCGGGGGTCTTCGAGCTGAAGGACGCGGGTGAGGGACATGTGTCGTGGGGGCCGACGATCTTCGCGACGGTCATCGCGTTCGGTGTGGGGTACGCGGTCATCGCCTGGTTCATGAAGTTCATCACGACCAAGAGCTTCATGCCGTTCGTCATCTACCGGATCATTCTGGGCATTTTGCTCTTTGTCCTGGTCGGTGCGGGAGTCCTGAGCCCGCACGCGGGCGAGTCTGCCGGATGATCCACTCTCTACTTCTATTCTGATCTAGCGCTTTCTAGCATTGCCGTGCATCTACGCGTCGTGATCGTCTCCCACTCGTCTCCCAGTCTTCTCCCGCTTTTCTCCCGCACAGGAGGCGGACGAACAGGCGGCACGGTCGTACGCTGTCGCAAAGTCTGGGAGCAACAGCAGCGGGCCCGCACAGCCGGAACTGTGCGGGCCCGCTGCTGTTGCCAGGTCAGGGACGCCAAAAGGGCGGTCGCCTCGCCCGTCGCACGTCTTCTCCGCCGCTGCGCTCAACCTCATCCGCCTCGATGCCTGGTGGAACGGCCACCCGCTCGATCAAATCCGGCCGGCCCTGGAGGACACTTTCCCAAGTCGAACTCGCGACGGCCGAGTGGGTCGACTGGTACTGCCACCGCCGACTCCACGGTG
>NZ_JBSFET010000124.1:0-12504 GCF_053594575.1 Streptomyces sp. NPDC001880 | reverse complement strand
CAGATCAGGACTCCGTCCGGGCTGCCGATGGTCTCCATGACGAAGTCCCGGATGTCGTCACGGACCGCGTGCTCGTCCCAGTCGGAGAGGTTGAGCAGACGCTGGATACCGTCCGGGCGGAGCTGGCCGACCTGCTCGGCCAGGGTCCATCCGTTCTTCTTCTCCAGCGGCGCGATCAGCCCCTGAAGGTAGTCCACCGCCCGCTCGCGTGGCTCGGACCTGCCAAAACGGTGGGCGAACCGGGCAAGCAGCCCGGCTATCCCCTCCGACCACGACGCGACCTGCTCGACCGTCAACTCATGAGTACACAGTCATACCAACGACAGCCAGTCTTGATGGTCACCCCAGATGCGGTTGCAGTACTAGGCAGTACGCCCGCAAGAGCCCTCGTGACCACCGTCACTCTCGCGGTACGGCGGTGCCCGATCCGCGTGAGTACGAGAGCTCGTCACCGCCAGAACCTCGAAATGGCGCGGCAACCTAGCAGCAATTCCCGGGCCAGCGAAACCGACGCTTCTCATGACCATGGCCTTAGCCCGCCCGGTGACTCTTGCCAATGACGCAGGGCGGCCGCTAAGGACCTCAAACCTGCCGGAGCGAAGAGCAACTCAGCACTGCAATCGCGCTCAGCCCAGCCTCGAAGGAGCCGTCTCACCCATGGAACCGCAGCCTTCCGACACCACCCGACCGCGACGGCATCAACCCGTCGAAACCGTCCTCATGGAAACTTCCGAGGTCGCCGTGATGCTCAGCATGTCGACGAGCTGGGTCTACAGGGAGGCATCGAAACTGGGCTTGAAGGGGTACAAGCTCGGCCGAGGCAAGAACGCCAAGGTCCTGTACAAGAGGGCCGAGGTCTTCAAATGGCTGGAGCAGCAGAAGATCCACTAATCGCTGGTCTCGTGGATGCTCCAGCCTCGGGCGACAAGTTTCTCCGTGTAGGGCGCAGCGTGTTGCCGATGGGTGGCGAGCACGAGCAGGTGCGTGGGGCGAGTGGCCCCGACGAAGATGAGTTGTGCAGCGCGCTGCACGGTCACCTGTGCGCGCTGGATGTCGCCTCCGGTCAGGATCTTGAGCGTCTCCTGGATGTCGTGCTTGCTGCCTCTTCTGTCCAGGCATTCAAGGAGCAATGTTGCTGCGTGGGTCTCCCCCTTGGCGCCTTGGATGGACCCGGCGACGGAGGGCACTTGTGGTGGCAGGTCCTGATCGTCGTGGTCGGCTGCGATGGCGACGACAGTGCTCTCCGGTTGTGGGACGAACTTCAGGCTCTCCGTCAGTGCGGCAGCGTCTCGCAGAGGCACTTGTCCAAGGTCGGGAACGAGTTCGAGGAGTCGTGCGGTCGCAGACTTCCAGGTCGCTTCATCGGCGTCGCCGGAACCCATGAGCAGATCACGCAGGACCAGCCGGAGCTGGCCGCCTGCCGTGGTCATGGAGCGTTCCAGGCGGCTCAGCGGTGGGAGGGGCACGGTGAGGGCCGGCCTCATGGTCGTGCGCACGCCGTGCCCGTACGCCACTACCGCACCTGGCTCGGCTTCGCGGGTGAACGGATCGCACGCCTCAAGCTCAACGGGACGCTGACGCGCCGCTCCCCGCTGAGCGATCTGATCGAACTGGAGGGCATGCGCATGGGGGTCGAAGGCAAGACCGCGCTGTGGCAGGCACTGCGCGCCATCACCGACAACGAGCCGCGCCTGGATCCGGAAGACCTCGACCGGCTCATCCAGCGGGCCGCCGAGCAGACACACACATTGAACCGCTGGCACCAGGCGGCTAGCGCCGAGGTTCTCAAAGGTCGGCAGCCCGCAACGTGCGAAGAAACCGGCAGGCTTTGAGCGGGTACCCGCGGCGACAGTCCGTTCTGCCGCCGTGGCCTGAGCGGCTGCTGCTCCGCGGCGAGTGGGAGGCACCCGGTGAACGGCATGGCGCGCGAGCCCCCGAACGCCGGCGCCGATGTCGAGTCTCACCGCCGGTGGATCGCCGAGGCTTTCATACGAATGGCGGCCTGCGGCGACCTGAATCTGACCATGCCCGGCAGCGGCCGGACCCATGCCCGGTTGGGAATCACTGACGCGCTGGGCGCAGCGGGACCTGTCCCTGGCCCGGCTCGCCGAAGGGCACACCGACGCCGTCGCGATCCTCGCCGAACTCGGCGCCGCGGGCGCGGGCGACCTGACGACGGCCAGGTCCGTTGGGGGTGTCGGCGGAGCCGGCCAGCCACGCGCTGGAGGAGCGCCGGGTGCCGGGCGGCTGGCGCCTGTTCGGGGTGAAGCCGTTCTGCGCGGGCGCCCGGGTGTGTAAGCACGCCCTCGTGACGGCCCGCGAAGGTGAGCTGCGGCGACTGTTCGCCGTTGAGGTTGCATAGCCCGGTGTCGAACCGCTGCCCGGCAGTTGGCCCGGGCTGGGAATGGCGGCCAGCGACACCCTGGACGTGAACCTCGACGGTGCCTGGGCGAGCCCGGTCGGTGAGCCGGGCGCCTACGTGGAGCGGCCCGGGTTCCAGCACGGTGGGATCGGCGTTGCCGCGTGCTGGAACGGCGGTGCCCGCGCGGTCGCCCGTACGTTTCTGTCCGCCTCGCGGAAGTGGGGTCTGGGTCCGCACGCGCTAGCGCATCTCGGTGCCGCCGTCGACGCCCGGCTGGCCGCGGTCGACGCGCTGCTGGACGGTGCCGCAGCAGCCGTGGCCGCCGACCTCGCTGGGCCACGATGCAATCGCCGTACACACGGTGGATTCGGCGACTTTCTCCGCGACCTCGGCGCACTGCCGGGCTGAGTTCCGCGCGGCCCGCCACCGCGGCAGATGCAGCTGTCGGCGGCGCGTACACCGTGCGGCCCAGCCCGGACCGCGCTGATACAGGAAAGAGAGCAGTGTGATCCCCATGGGAACCCTCATCGCCCGTATCACCGCCGCCGCGCGCTCGGACGGCAACGACGGCAACGACGGCAACGACGGCAACGACGGCATTGGTATCAGGACGCTGAAGGTACTCGACGCCGTGAGTGGTGCCGAGGAGCTCGACGCGGTCATCGAGCCGCTGAAGCGCGCCGTCCAGGGCCTGCCGTTGGGACGGCTGCGCGGAGTGCTGCACGGTCGTCCCCTGGGCCACCCGCTGCATCCGGCCCTGGTCCAGATCCCGATCGGCGCGTGGATCTCCGCGGGCGTTCTCGACCTCGTGCCCGGCTCGGAGCGCGCCGCGCGCCTGCTCGTCGCGGTCGGCGTCGTCAGCGCCGCTCCGGCGGTGTGGACGGGCTGGGTCGACTGGGCCGAGCAGCACGAGCAGCAGATGCGCACCGGTCTGCTGCACGCCGCCTCGATCGCCGCCGCGGTGGGCCTGTACGGCGCGTCTTGGACCGCCCGATCGCGCGACCGGGGCGGGCTGGGACGCGCGCTGGGCTTCGCCGGACTGACCGCAGTCGGCACGGGTGCCGCGCTCGGCGGCCACCTCGCCTACCGGCAGGCCGCCGGCGCGAACAAGACGGAGGCCGTCCCCCACCTGGTGGAGCCCGGCTGGCACACGCTCGGGCGTCCCGAGGAGTTCGCCACCGGTACGGGGGTGCGCCGGATGGTAGGCGAGGTGCCGGTACTGGTGGTGAGGGAATCCGACGACGTCTTCCACGTCCTGGCCGACCGGTGCAGCCACTTCTCCGGCTCTCTCGCGGAAGGCGAGGTCGCCGACGGCTGCGTGACGTGCCCCTGGCACGGCAGCGTCTTCCGTCTCTCGGACGGCTGGAACGTGGGCGGCCCGGCCACCGCCCCGCAGCCGACCTTCGACACCCGCACAGACGGCGAGGGTAATTTTCAGGCGCGCCTGCCCGGCGTCGGCTGAGCGCCCGCGCCGGCCCGACGGCCCGTCGCCGCCGTGGCGGTTCCGGTGCGAACCGGTGGTATCCGTAGCAATCCGGCATGACCTGTCTGGCGCTCGGGAAGGCGTGACCGGCCCATCCTTCGCTGACCGTTGGGAACACACCGTGGCAGGCGACGACTTCGTGTTCAACGTGAGCCGGATCCCGAACGAGGCCCGGCAGAAGATGGCCGAAGGCGCGGTGACCATCGCGTACGGCCTGGACGCCGAGAAGGTGATTGCCGTCGTCAACGACCTGGTCGCCACCGAGGTCGTGTGTTGGCTGCGGTACACCCGGCACGCGATCTCCGCCGCGGGAATCGACCGCGCACAGGTGACGGCCGAGTACGCAGGGCGCTCCCAGAATCCGAACACGGCGCCGTCCCGGTCGGCGGCGATCCCGGCCCGGCCCTCACCCAAGGGAAGAGGGCCGACGGCAAGCGTGGCGCCACGCTCGCTGATCCGTCCCGCGGTCTCGTCCGCGCCCCTGACGGCGAAGTACGGGACCCAGATGGCCACCGCCTTGGCAGCATCCGATTCCGGCGACCGGTTCACCGTGTGCCAGAGCCACCGAGAAATCGCCGCCGAGCGTGCTGGGCCTGAACGTCCAGCCCATGAGATCGCCGTAGAAGGACTGCGCCACGCGCAGGTCCCGTGCCAACAGGCTCACCCAGCAGGGCGCGCCGGCCACTGGCATGGTTCCTTCGAGGGGCGTCATTCGTTGCTCCTGCGGTGCATGGTGGACGGCCGGACGTGCCCGGACCGGGGTTCAACTGCTGATGGTTGTACGGAGCAGGTCGCGTACGCGGTCCACCAGCCCGGCTCCGGGCACGAGGAGCCTGTTGACAGTCGGGGTATGCGGGAGCAAGGGGTGGAGACGGGTGGGAGCCGTCTCCCTGGCCCGGCGCACCAGCCGGCCGAGCTCGTCCAGCTTCTCGGGCGGGAGGGTGGCTGTGAGTTTCGGGAACAGTTCGTGCTCTTCCTCGCGCACGTGCGAGGCGAACTCGAACTTCAGCTTCGCGAGCGTGTCGTTGAACAGAGGGTCCTCGACGTTCAGGCCTTCGAGGTCCTTGAGCATCTGCTCGGCCCTGGCGTGATCGGCGAGTTCCTTGTCGGCCAGTGCCGCACCGTGCGGCACGTGCGCTCGGACCACGGGGTAGAGGTGCAGTTCCTCGGCGACCGTGTGCCGTACCAGTTCCGCGGTCAGCCGGTCCGCGAGTTCACGCCGCCGGGGGTGGTCGACCGGCTGCAACTCGATCTGCGAAAACAACGCCTCCAGCTCACGATGGTCGGCCGCCAGCTCCGTAATCACATCGCCACCGGGTTCCATCGCGGCACCTCTCCTCGGGATCGTCCCCCATCGGGAGGAGGGCGCAAGCACACAGACAACACACCCTGGATGCAAAACCCACGCCACGCGCGCGGGAATCACGCCGTACTCACCTCCTTGGCCCATGTCTCCATGATGCGATCACCGCTGTCCCGTAACCCGCATGGCTGGGACTACCGGCAGCGGCCCGACCGTGTCGCGGTTTCAACCGGGACAGCCTCCGTTCCCGGCGCACCGGTCCCACCCCATGCCCAACAGGAGGCCTGAAGGTACGCATGGCGCGGCCCTGGTGGGCCGGAGCAGTCAGCTTTGGTCTGGTCAGCATCCCGATCTCGGTCGCCAGCGCGACCGAAGACCGCTCGGTTCATTTCCACCAGGTCCCCCTGGAGGACATGGGCAGGGTCCGCGCCCGCAAGGTGTGCGAGCTCGAGAACGAGGTCGTGCCACCGATCAGCATGTCCCGGTCACCAATGAAGAGCTCGATGAGATGCTGCTGACCACCGCGAAAGCGGTCGAGATCGTGGCGTTCGTCGACGTCGACAGCACCGCCCCGACCACACCCACCCCCCTGCCGCCAGGAGCGACCGTGGTCTTCTACACCGACAAAGTGATCGAACACCCCGCCCACACCGTCGACCACGGCCTGGCCCAGCTCGCCGAACTCGCCACCGCCTACATCGGCCTGCCTCTGCAGGACTTCGTCAACACCCTGGCCGACCACGACGCCAGCGACGGCCACCACGACATGGCCATCCTCGGCCTACGCACCCCCGACGGTAAGTGCGTCTGAACGCGCGTCGCCTCTCACACGTGGTCGCCATCGCCCCATGGGCATCCGGGCCACGAGAGGCGAGATGGCTCGGTCACTGGTTCGCTGGATGAGTCGGCTCGTACCGGCGAAGCAGGTGGGTAGAGCCGGACGGCACTCGACCGCGTCGAAGCCTGCGAGGAGGATCGACCCCAATGGGTGCACTCACCTGTCGGGAGCGAGCGTGACACGCATAGAGACCCCCGTGGTCAACTTCGTCCCCCTTCCATCTCCCGCTGTCCGCTGTCGAGCGGCCCCACGGCATGGCATACGCACTGTTCCTGGGCAAGGAGGGCGAAATGACCAAAAAACGCTGTAAGCCGTTGTGGGCGCCGCGGCGCCCACTGTGCGCAACGCCGCCCCCTCGCGCCCAGCGCCCGCAATGTCGCTGAGCCCTTTGGGCCCCTTGGGGAAGGGAAAGGAATGACGATGAGCACACATGAGAGCTTGCGGGTTGTGGTGACAGGAGCCACGGGCAATGTGGGGAGCAGTGTGGTCAAGGCCCTGTCGGAGGACCCGGACGTGGCGTCCGTTCTGGGCCTCGCTCGCCGACTGCCGCAGTTGTCGATCCCAGGAGTGGCATGGGGCACGGTGGACCTCTCCCGGCACGACAGCCCCGGCACCCTGGACAAGCACCTGGCCGGCGCGGACGCCGTCGTTCACCTGGCCTGGCGATTCCAGCCCACTCATGACCCTGCAGTCACCTGGCAGAGCAATGTTCTGGGGTCGATCCGGGTCTTCGAAGCCACAGCGAGGGCAAGCGTGCCGGTACTTGTACACGCCTCCTCAGTGGGCGCCTACTCCCCCGGCCCAAAGGACGCACCGGGGGTGAACGAGAGGTGGCCCACGCACGGGTGGCCGGATGCCGCCTACTGCCGGGAAAAGTCCTACCTGGAACGTGTGCTGGACACGTTCGAGCTGCGACACCCGGGGATCCGGGTGGTCAGGATGCGGCCCGGTTTCCTGTTCAAGCAACAGGCCGCCAGCGAACAACGTCGAATATTCGCAGGCCGCTATGTCCCCGGTGCCCTGCTGCGCCCCGACCTCCTCCCTTTCATTCCTGATCTGGAAGGGCTGCGCTTCCAGATCCTCCATACCGATGACGCGGCGCAGGCCTACCGGGCAGCCGTGGCCACTGACGTTCGGGGTGCGTTCAACCTGGCGGCGGAGCCGGTGATCGACGCGCAACAACTCGGCGACCTCCTTGACGCCAAGGTGGTGCGTGTTCCAGCGACACTGATGCGGAGCGCTCTGACTGCTGCGTGGCACGCCCGCGCGGTCCCCGCTTCGCCGCACCTCTTCGACGCAGTGTTGCGACTGCCGGTCCTCGACTGCGGCCGGGCGCACGATGTGCTGGGGTGGCAGCCGACCAGAACGGCGCAGGAAGCGCTGTCGTCGTTCCTGAGGGGGGTACGCGGCACGGGCCTGGAGACGGCACCGCTCGCAGGCAAACAGTGCTGGTGACCGGGAGGCGCAGTGCAGCAGTGGGCTCCCGGCTGACCCCACTTAACCGCCTTCAGCCTAAGCGCTGTCCGTAAATGACCTACGGCATGCTGGTTGACCAGCGAAAATCCGATCCAGGGCCACCCCGAAGGGCGAGTGCAGCGCCGCTCCGGGAACCTGCGGGCCAGGACCAATGTGGGTGTGAGGGCCGCCACCGACACGTGGCCAGCCGCCGCCAGAGGCCGCTGCTCCGGTGTCGAGGTCCAGGACCCGAGCCGCCTCGCCCTCCCATCGTTTCAGGGCAGTAGTCGCGGTGATCGCCCCGTCCGGGCGATCGGGGGTGAGCTGCGCGACGAACTGCTGTGGGCCGCCGAGAGCCAGCGCGGTGCCAGGTCCAGGTCCAAAACCGTGATGCCCGGCAGCGCGGCCAGGTGCTCGGCGCATCTGCGGGTCGAGCTGGTCCAATCCGGCGAGCGCTTCGGGGTGGCGAAGATCGAGACGGAGCTGGCTGCGGGTGCCGACGCCTCCTGCGCCACCGTGGATCAGCACGTGCTGCCTGGGCTGCAGCGCGGCATGGTCGACGAGCGCCTGCCAGACGGTGAGCGCGGCAAGCGGGACGGTCGCGGCCCTGTCGTGGTCCAGGGTGTTCGGCTTGGCGAGCATGTCCGCGGGAACGGTGACGTACTCGGCGGCCGGCACCGTCGCACGTGAACGGGATCAGCCCGTAGACCTCGTCGCCGACCCCCAGATCGGTCGCTTCGCTGCCGAGCGCGGCCACGATGCCCGAGAACTCGTGCGAGGGGACGGTGGGCGTACGGTCGTGCCCCGTCCCGTCGAGCCGATCAGTCCAGGTCGCGCCCCAGTCGAGTTCACCGACGGTGATCGACGCGGCGCACACGGCGACGAGCGCCTCACCGGCTGCAGGTTCGGGGCGCGGGGCCGATTCGTACACGAATCGTTCGGGGCCGCCCCGCTCATGGGCTCGTACGGCATGCATCGTGGACGTCATGAGGGATAACCCCCTGTTCATCCACATTCCCGTCCCGAACCTACTCGGGTGGCCGTGGGAGCGCATGCGCGAAAGCGGCCGATGGTGGTCGGGCGGGGATCCGCGGCGCTCTCTCCGGGGTCAGACCTGCAGGTCGAGCTCGATCGTCCATCAACTATCGGGGAGAGATCACCGCCAAACGGGCGGGAGCCCCGCCCGGAGCGCCTGTCGGCCGCGGTCGGCGGCCAGACCCGACCAAGACCCCGGTCGGCGTCTTCGTGATGCGATCACGCCCGCCCCGCACAAGGATCGGGCTACGGGAGGCGGCCCGGCCGTGCCCCTCCGCGCGGGGTCAGCGCCCCTTACTTCGCGGCGCGCTGGTCCGCTTCCCTTCCCACTACCCGCCAGGGGGGCCTGGAGGTACGCATGCCGCGGCCCTTGTGGACCGGAGCCATCAGCTTTGGCCTCGTCACGATCCCGATCAAGGTCGTCAGCGCGACCGAGGACCGCTCGGTTCATTTCCACCAGGTCCACCTGGAGGACATGGGCCGGGTCCGTACCCGTAAGGTCTGCTCGATCGAGGACGAGGTCGTGCCACCGGAGGAGATCGGCAAGGGCTACGAGCTCACCCGGGACGAGGTCGTTCCGGTCACCGATGAGGAACTCGACGAGATGCCGCTGCCGACCGCGAAAGCGATCGAGATCGTTGCGTTTGTCGACGCCGACAGCATCGACCCGATCCGGATCAGCGACTCTTACTTCCTTGCGATCGACGGACAGGTCGCGGCCAAGCCGTACACCTTGCTCCGCAAGGCACTGGAGCGCTCCGACAAGGTCGCCGTCGCCAAATTCGCGTGGCACAACCGCGAAAGGCTCGGGCTGCTCCGGGTGCGCGAGGGCGCGATCGTGCTGCACGCGATGCGGTGGCCCGACGAGATCCGCAGCCCCGAGTCCCTCAAGCCGAAGGACGTCGACCTGGACGACGTGGAGATCGAGCGGGCCGTCCAGCTCACAGACACCATGGCCCTCGACGACATCACCGGCTTCCGGGACGAGTACCGCGACGCCCTGGAGGAGCTGATCGAGGCGAAGTCGGAGGGCACGAAGCTCCCGGAGCCGGCCAAGGGCGAGGAGCGGGAGATCGGGAAGGTCGTCGACCTGATGGCGGCCCTGAACGCCTCCGTCAAGGCGGCCAGAGAGAGCCGCGGTGAGCACGGTGACCAGGACGCCACCTTGCACACGATGCAGCCGCGCAGGAAGACCACGGCCAAGAAGGCCTCCCCGGTCGGGAAGACCACCGCGAAGAAGACCACGGCCGGGAAGAAGCGCACGGCGAAGAAGACCACGGCCGGGAGGAAGCGCAGCGCGTCCTGAGCAGGCACCCAGCGGGATGGTCATGGTGGGTTTGCCGCGGATCACTCCTATGCTCGCGACACCGGGCAGCCTGCCGCCCGCGGCCGTAGAGGGCCGGTGGGCGTTCGAGGTGAAGCAGGACGGGCAGCGGGCCATGGTCTACCTCCCGGGCGACGGGACCACGGTCCTGCAGTCCCGGTCCGGGGCGGACATCAGCGCCGCCTACCCGGAGCTCGCAGGGCTCGGGGCCGCGCTCGGCCGGCCTGCGGTCCTGGACGGCGAGATCGTCGCACTCGACGACGAAGGACGCAGTGACTTCGAGCGGCTGCAGTCCCGCATGGGCCTGGCCTCGGCGGCGAAGGCCGCCCGGATGGCCGAGGTCGTGCCCGCCCACCTCATTCTGTTCGATGCCGTGCACCTGGACGGCGACAGCCTGACCGGCCTGCCGTACACCGAACGCCGCTCCCTCCTGGAGGAGCTCGGACTGGACGGGAAGCGCTGGTCAACGCCCGCAGCAGTCGTCGAACACGGCGAGCAGGCACTGGAGATGACCAGGACTGCAGGGCTGGAAGGTTTGATCGCGAAACGCCTGGCATCGGTTTACGAGCCAGGGGTCCGGTCCCGCTCGTGGATCAAGATCCGGCACATCCGGACCGTCGATGTGATCGTGGGCGGGTGGGTTCCCGGCCGCGGCCGTCTCACCGGTCTGCCCGGCGCCCTGCTGGTGGGAGAGGCACATGCAGGCCGTCTTCGGTATGTGGGCAGCGTCGGCACTGGATGGAGCGACACCGAACGCACCACGCTCGCCGAACTGCTCCGCGTCGCCGCGATCGACGAGTGCCCCTTCGAGACGACACCGGGCGTGGCCGGCGCGCGGTGGGTACTGCCACGCCTGGTCGGCGAGGTCCGCTACACGACCAGGACCCGGGCGGGGCTACTGCGGCATCCCTCCTGGCACCGACTGCGGCCCGACCTCGCACCGGACGGCATCACCTGACCCAGCCGCTGTCTCGGCTCGATGTCCGGCTCGGCCAGCGTCCTCGCGGTCCAGAAAATGCCTCCCAGGCCCGCGTGGCAGCAGGTGGCCCCGCATGCTGCGGGGCCACGGTCAGTGTGGCGGGGGAATGAGCGAAGCCGAGGGAAGGCTAGTTTGTCGCGTCTCGTCATGCTGCGCTTCCTTAAGAGAGTGCAGGAGCAGCAGCTTGCCCAGACCGATTGATGGATCGCCGACGAGGAGCGCCGCGAGGCTGAGCGGCATCAGGGTGAGGAGCGGCAGCCGCCCGCCCCGGACTGGGTGATGGAGCTCGGCATCGGTCTCGGCGCGCGCCCCATCGAGGTACACGACGGACACTGCTAAGCCATCGGGAAACGTCACCAGCCGATCAGTCGCGAGCAGGCCCTCGCCGCTCTCGCCGAGGGGATCGGGGCGTGCGCGCACTGCCGACCGGACACGGAGCTCGGAGTGCTGTGAGCAGCAGCCGGGCGCATCCTGGAGGGATGAGCGTCCCGATAGTCGTTCACGGCCTGTGCCGCACTGGCGGACGGAGGGTCGCTATCAATGGAAAGGTCGTCGGGCTCGCCCGTAATGACAGCGACCTCGTCGAATTTCTGAGGCGTGCCGGGCTCAATGACGCCTGGGAAATCGTCGACGACCCGCACTGGATCGAATGGCGCGGCGGGCGAGCGCACAGGTACGAAGCAGCGTGACGAATACGGTCAGTCCGCTCGGCATCAGGTTGGTTTGTTGCGAAGAGTTAAATAGATGGTGTCGGCATGGTCATCCCCTGAACTAACAGGAAAGGAGCGAACAGTATGACCATGCGAATCGATCCCTTCCGCGACATGGACCGGCTGACGCGGCAGGTGTTCCGCTTCCAAGCGGGGCCGGGAATCCCGATCGACGCCTTCCGGAAAGGCGACGACTTCGTCGTCGAGCTGGATCTGCCCGGTGTCGAACCCGACTCCAACGACCTGGGTGTCGAGCGGAACGTGCTCACCGCGAGGGCGGAGCGCCGGACCGGCGCGTCCAGCGACGACAGCGACGTGCTGATCGCCGAACGCCTGACCGGAGCCTTCAGCCGACAGCTGTCGCTGGGCGAGACGCTGGAGACCGACCGCATCACCGCCGCCTACGAAGCAGGCGTGCTGCGAATGACCATTCCGTCCGCGGAGCGGGCCAAGCCGCGGAAGATCGAGATCAGGGCCGGAAACTGCTCCCCGAAGGGGATCAACGCCTGAGTGCAGCGAAGCCGAGGCGCGGGCAGCACTTAGTCCCCGCCCCCTCGAATCGCTGTTCGGGCTGCCGTCGGGCAGCCCGCAGTCGTGCAACACATTGAAAGGAGCGAGTGATGGCACGGACGGTAGGCATCGACCTGGGTACGACCAACTCCGTGGTCGCCGTCCTCGAGGGTGGCGAGCCAACCGTCATCACCAACGCAGAGGGTGCCCGGACCACGCCGTCGGTGGTCGGCTTCTCCAAGAAGGGTGAGGTGCTGGTCGGTGAGGTCGCCAAGCGCCAGGCGGTGACCAACATCGAGCGCACCGCACGGTCGGTGAAGCGGCACATGGGCGAGACGCGGTGGCGTTTCCCGGAGTCCGGTGACATCGACGGCAAGCGGTACGCGGCGCAGGAGATCTCGGCGCGGGTGCTGCAGAAGCTGAAGCGGGACGCCGAGGCGTACCTGGGTGAGGACGTGACGGACGCGGTCGTCACCGTCCCGGCGTACTTCAACGACAGCCAGCG
>NZ_JBSFET010000123.1:0-12555 GCF_053594575.1 Streptomyces sp. NPDC001880 | reverse complement strand
CCGCAGCCAGTGCAGGTGCGCGGCCGAGTGGTAGGCCTTGTCGGCGCGGAGCCTGCCCGGACGGCGTCGGCGCGGACCGCGCCGGGAGCGGGTCGAGGGTATGCCCAGGACCAGCGGCAGTAGCGCCTGGCTGTCGTGGACGTGAGCGCCGGAGACGCCCAAGGCCAGGGGTAGGCCCTGAGCGTCGGACAGCACATGCAGCTTGCTGCCCTTCTTGCCCCGGCCGACCGGGTTGCGCCCGGTCAAAGATCCCCTTTTTTCGCGCGGACGGAAGCCGCGTCCACGATCGCCGAGGTCCAGTCCACCTCGCCGCGAGCGCCGAGCTCGTCCAGCACGGCCTGGTGCAGGCGCCGCCACAGCCCGCCCTTCGTCCACGCGGAGAACCGGCGGTGCGCGGTGGCCGGCGAGATGCCGAACGACTCAGGCAGATGCCGCCAGGCGCAGCCGCTGGTCAGCACGTACACCACGGCAGTGAACGCCGACCGTTCATCCACCGGTGCCGTCCCGCCACCCTGCGGACGCGACGCAAACGATGGCAGCAACGGAGCGACAAGCGACCAGAGTTCGTCAGGGACCAGCCGTTGAGACAGATCAACACCCATGGCACGGCATCATGCCGTACAACCTGACGCCACGTGAGACAAGCTCTCGGTTAATCTTGCAAGGATTTCGTATCGCGGATGATTGGAATATCTCATACTCATATGTCCCAGTTGTCGCGGGGGCAGGTTTTTACATGTTCATTCATGCGCCATGTAAATCCTTGACGATCAACACGACCTGCGCCTACCGTCCGTGAGCGGTCTTCACTAGAAGGTCATGAACATGAAGGGTCTGGGGAGGCCCTGTACCGGGGTGGGGGAGAGTTTTGTCTGTCAGTAGACAGAGGGTTGGGCGGGTGTTGGGCCCACTGCTTGGCCTTGCGCTCATGTCCGGTGCGGCTCCTGCCTATGCAGCCGGTTCCAGTGCTGTGGTCAAGGCGACTGCCAGCGCCGATGGCTTGGCTGGGGAGCAGACGGCGCTGGCGCAGGCTGCAGAGACCGGGGAGCCGGTCGAGATCACCGCAGCGCGCACCGAGTATGCGACGACCGAGGCGAATCCCGATGGCTCGTTCACGCTGACCCAGTCGACGGCGCCGCGGCGTGTGCGGGCAAGTGACGGTTCGTGGCAGGGCGTGGACACGACGCTGGTGCACCGTTCCGACGGTTCTGTGGGACCGAAGGCCGCTGTGGTGGATCTGGCGTTCACCGGCGGCGGCGGTAAAGACATGATCCGTCTGGGCAGTAAGCAGGGCTCGGTGTCCCTGGGCTGGCCCGACGTGCTGCCGGAGCCAACTATCAATGGTGCGACTGCCACGTATGCGAATGTCATGGCGGGCGTCGACCTCGAGTTGACGGCGACGGCCGAGGGCTACCACGAGGTTCTGGTCGTCAAGTCAGCTGAAGCTGCAGCCAGTTCAGAGCTGGAGCAGGTGACCCTGTCAGTTTCCGGCGAGGGCTTGCAGATCGTGCCGGGAGCCGGCGGAGGCCTGCGCGCGGTCGACGAGAACGGCAACACGGTCTTCAAGGGTCCGGCAGGTCAGATGTGGGATTCTGCTGGTGACCAAACACCTGCGGCCCAGCAGGCCCGCGTAGCAGCGGCGGATGATCCGCAGGATCCAGCCGGTGAGGGCGATTCCACGCAGCCGGGGACAGGCGATGCCACAGCCGTGCTTCCGGTAAGGGTCGAGGGTGAGGCTGTCTCGGTGACGCCGGATCTGGACCTGCTGCGGGGCGCGGGGACGGTTTATCCCGTGCGCATCGACCCGTCGGTCGGACTCGGGGTGTCCGAGCGGTCGGTGGTCTCCTCGGACGGCGACCGATGGTGGCAGTTCAAGGGGGAGTACGGCGTTGGGCTGTGCGGGAACGCGGACGGGTACTACTGCGGCAACGGATACAAGAACCGGATGCTGTACGAACTCTCGCCGAGCCAGCTCGTGGGCAAGTACATTCTGGATGCAACCTTCCGGGCATTTGAAACATGGTCGTTCAACTGTGATGCGCACTGGGTGGACCTGGTGCGGACCGACAACATGTCCGAAGGCACCCGTTGGCCGGGACCGAAGATTCTGGACCTGATGGGCGACAGGAATGTGTCCTACGGTCGTGGTGACAAATGCAGCCCGTCGCAGCCTGACCACTGGGTTGAGTTCAACGACAATCCTGCTGAGCCGGATGAGAACCTCAAGTCCACGGTGCGCTCGTTCGCCGATGGGAAGATCAAACGTCTGACATTCATGCTGAAGGCCAAGGATGAGGGCGACGCGCGATCCTGGAAGCGGTTCGACGACAATGCCGAGCTCAAGGTCAACTATGCCCATCAGCCGGGTGTACCGACCAACGTGGGAATCGTTCCAGGTAACGGCAGCACTTCGTACTGCAGGACGTCGTCGACGGACCCGTTGATGGTGACCCGCGTTGACCCGATGGTCCAGGCGCGCGTTCAGACAAAGGTCGAAGCTCACCAGGGGGATGAGGAGGGATCGCTGCAGGCTGAGTACATTGTCGAGCGCGGCGACGACGCCGCATGGCATCAGGTCTGGTCCGACTACCGTCCAGCCAGCGGCTGGGTTCCCGACGAGACACTGCAGAGCCTGCGCACGTCCAATCGTGCAGATGGCGGCCTGTATCGCCTCAAGGCGCGTACTCAGTCCCACTGGTCATATGACGGCGCTTCGGGTGATCTGTTCTCCCCGTACTCGTCGTGGTGCTACTTCAAAATCGACTCGACTGCTCCGAAGATTCCGACCATTACAGCGGGCGCCCCATACACCGCATGCACGGTGACGTTGTGTGAGGGCAAGGGGGGCCCGGGCATACCGGGCAGCTTCACCTTCGCACCCAACGCCGCGGACACCGATGTCAAGGCCTACCGGTGGCGTCTGCTGACGACCTCGGCCCAGGACACCAAGCAGGTCACAGGATCGACCGTGACCGTCAATGACGTCACTCCGTCCCTGACTGGTGCCCAGGTGCTGTCGGTCGAGGCCAGCGACCTCAAGCTCGACTCCTCCGGCCGGACGAGGTGGGGGACACCGGCGGAATTCACGTTCAAGGTCTCACCGGCAAGCGGCCCGGTCGGCCGATGGCACCTGGATGACGGGGCTCCTGGTTCAGGCATTATGACCGCCAAGGACACGGCCACTGAGGTCGGCGCCCGTCACGATGCGACGTTCTTTGGCGCAGATGGTACGGGGTGGTCGACGCGTGCACGCCGCGGTGACCTGGACTATTCGCTGCGTCTCAATGACGACACCACGGATCCGGCAAAGCAGGTTGGCTACGCGGCTACCGCCACTGCCGCGGTGAACACGAAGGACTCGTTCACGGTCTCGGCGTGGGTGCAGTTGTCGAACCCATCGGCGAACCGGGTAGTGCTGACTGAGCCCGGCACGAACGGCAGCGCGTTCGCTCTGTACTACTCCTCGAGCGGCAAGCAGTGGATCTTCAACCGTACGGACAGGGATCAGGCGGTTCATACGTTCGTCCGGTCCGTTGCCGACCAGGTGAACCCGCCGCTGAACGTATGGACACACCTGACGGGCGTCTTCGATACCAAGGGCGACACAGACAAGAGCAACGACACGATCCAACTGTTCGTGAACGGACGCCCGCAGGGACAACCCGTTGTGCTGATCAAGAGCGCACCGAACTACGAGCCCTGGACCGCCAACGAAGGGCTGCAGATGGGTCGTTCGAAGCTCAGTGGCAAGTACGGCGAGAACTTCTTCGGTCTCCTGGACGAGGTAGCCGTGTGGCAGCGCCCCCTCACCGGCGACGAGATCGCCAAGGAGGCGCAGGCCGCTGTGGACGACGTGCCGACCAACGAGCTCGTAGCCCAGTGGGATGCCGCTGGTGCCACGACCACGGCGATACCCGAGACCACGGCCTACCCCGTGGCATCGATGAAACTTGCGGGGGGCGCCGCTCCGAACGCAGACCAGAGCGCGGTGGTGCTCAACGGAACCACCGGCTATGCCTCCATGACCGGCCCGGTGGTCGACGAGAGCGGTTCCTTCACGGTCTCGGCATCGGTGGAGGTGGACTCCGAGGCACTTGCGGCGAAGCCGGTGGGCTACACCGGACAGGTGGCCGGCCAGCGCACGGGCAACGAATCAGCCTGGGCGCTATGGATCACCAAGCCCGCAGCCGCCACGTATCAGTGGAAGTTCACCCGGACCGCCCTCGGCCCCGACGGCAAAGTCACCCAGAGCGCAGAGGTTCCGGGCGGGGACCTCGCCGAAACCGACACGTGGGTCCAGGTGACCGGAGTCTTTGACGCCCAGGAGTCCTGGGACGACACCTCCGATCCGTCCAAGACAGTGTCCCGCTACGGAAAGCTGCACCTGTACGTCGGCGACTTTGATCAACCGTCCGATGCGAGTTCAGGCTTTACAGCGGCCCAGCCCGGCAGCGGCGAACTGGCCATGGGCCGTGGCGCCAAGGGTGGAACCGCCGGCAACTACCTGGCCGGCAGCCTTGAGGGTTTGCGGATCTGGACGGGTGCCATGACAGCGGATCAGGTCAGCTCCCAAGTACAGCCCGGATCGAGCACAGGCTGACCGGCGAGCCAGGTGGCGGCACTGGTCGAGCCGCCACCTGGCAGCCCTGTTGCCCAAGCTTTCAGATTCTTTGCGTTGCCCACCAAACGTCCCCCTCGGCACTGTCCGCGGGGCAAGAACGCCGGCCGCTCAAGGCGGCCCATGCGGGGAGCGGAAACCAGATGAACGGGTTCGGATCAGCTATGCGCGCACGCAGAAGCGGACCAGGTGGCACATCCTGGACACGGCGGATCGCGGCGCTTGCCGGCTTCACTCTCATACCGGGACTGCTGTCGCCGGTCGCGTTCGCCGCGGATGCTGATCCACTGGGCAAGCCGCAGATCGAGCTGCACCCTGACAAGGTGTCGCCGTTCACCGCGAAGGTGAACAAGAAGGTTGCGGCGACGGTGAAAAAATCGGCTGCCGAAGGCCGAGTTGCCGTCGCACGGGCCAAGAAGGACCGCGAGAAGGTCGTCACCTGGCCGACATCCGGGCAAGCGGCAATGACCCTTCCGGCGTCGGGGCCGGCGAAGGCATCACCCGGTGCGCTACCACTCACGCTGAACCGTCCGCACCGGGCCAAAGGGAAGAAGCAACCCAAGACGGCCGACTCGGTTGAGGTCAAGGTCCTTGACCAGAAAGGGGCAGCGAAACTGGGCGTCAAAGGCATTGTCCTGTACGCAACCGGTCCTGCCACCGGCGGTAGCGTCCAACTCGGCATCAATTATGGCAAGTTCGCTTCCGCCTATGGGGGAGACTGGGCTGGTCGACTACAGGCATTGCGCCTCCCGACCTGCGCAATAAGCAGTCCGACGAAGTCCGCCTGCCGTACCCGTGTGCCCCTTGAGTTTACCAACCACCGTAAGCACAACCGCATCGATACACAGCTGACCTTCGGCACGGAACCTACTGTCGGGCCTGAGGCCAGGGCCGAAGAACGCACGATGGTCGTGGCGCTGGCTGCGGGCACCAAGTCAGGCGGCGGCGACTACAAGGCGACCCCTCTGGCTGCTTCCTCGACCTGGGAAGCAGGAGGCTCCGCCGGTACGTTCACCTGGTCGTACCCTTTGCGCACGCCACCCGCAGCGGCGGGGCCGGCGCCGGATCTGTCGATCTCCTACGACTCCGGTGCGGTGGATGGCCAGACCGCGAACACCAATAACCAGGGCACCACGATCGGTACCGGTTTCGATATCACCTCGTCGTACATCGAGCGCAAATACGGCGTGTGCGACGACGACGATCAGCCGGACAAGTTTGATCTGTGCTGGAAGTACGACAATGCCTCGCTCGTCCTCAACGGCAAGTCCAGTGAACTGGTCAAGGACGACACGTCAGGCGAGTGGAGACTGAAGAACGACGACGCCTCCACTGTCACGCACTCCACCGGTGCCGAGAACGGCGACGACGGCGACGCGGGCGTCGACGGCAAGGGCGAGTACTGGACTGTCACCACGGGGGACGGTACGAAGTACGTCTTCGGTCTCAACAAGCTGGATGGCGCGGGGACTGCCGACCGCACCGACTCTGTATGGACAGTTCCGGTCTTCGGCGACGACTCCGGCGAACCCGGCTACGCGGACGGCACCAGCTTCTCCGGCCGGGCCAAGAAGCAGGCATGGCGGTGGAACCTCGACTATGTCGAGGACACCCACAAGAACGCCATGTCCTACTGGTACGCGGCTGAGACCAACAACTACGACCAGCTCGGCGACGACAATACCGGCACCCGCTACACCCGAGGCGGGTACCTGAAGGAGATGCGCTACGGACAGCGAGCCGACAGCCTCTTCGCCACCCAGCCCGCCTCGAACAAGGTCACCTTCACCTACGTCGAACGCTGCGACGCATCAGGCACCGGCTGTGACTCCTTGACCGAGGACACCAGGGACAACTGGCCGGACGTTCCGTTCGACGCCGTCTGCAAGGACGGTGGCAAGTGCACCGGCAACGTCGGCCCGACCTTCTTCTCTCGCAAGCGGATGACCGGTATCGCCACCTATGCCTGGGATGCCGCGGCGCCCACCCCCGGCTTCTCCGCCGTGGACAGTTGGACACTGAAGCAGCACTACATCGACCCCGGTGACACGGGTGACTCGATGGACCAGTCGCTATGGCTGGACGAGATCAAGCACACCGGCAAGCGCGGCACCGACCTCGCCCTGGACCCGGTCGTCTTCACCCCTGAGTCCCACCCAAATCGTGTCGACTCACCCACCGACGACATCCTGTCCCTGGAAAAGCCACGCCTGAAGACGGTCACGTCCGAGGCGGGGGCACAGACCAGCGTCACCTACATGGACGCTGGCTGCACCTCCAGGGACACCCTGCCCCGCCCGGACCAGAACACCGGACGCTGCTACCCGGTGTTCTGGTCCCCGAATGGGGAGAAGACACCGATCCTGGACTGGTTCCAGAAATATCCGGTCGCCTCAGTGACCACCACAGACGCCCACGGCGGGTCCGAAGCCGTAGAGAACACCTACACCTACTCCGGTGGCGGTGCCTGGCACTACAACGACGACCCGATGACCAAGGAGAAGGAACGCACCTGGTCCATCTGGCGCGGCTTCGGGCAGGTCACCCATCTCACCGGCGTTCCCGGCAAGACCCGGTCGAAAACCGTCACTGTCTACATGCGCGGCATGAACGGCGACCGCGTCCTCATGGACGACGGGAAGACCCTCGACCCGGACAAACGGAAATCCGTCAAGGCCACCGGCATCAAGGCCGCAGAGATCACCGACTCCGAACCGTACGCCGGATTCACCCGCGAAACAGTCACGTACAACGGTGCCAACGAGGTCGGCGGCACCATCAACGACCCATGGTCGAAGAGAACAGCAACACAGCACAAGTCGTACGCCGACACCGAGGCGTATTATGTGCGCACCGCCGCGACCCACACCCGCACCAACATCACCAGCAGCGGCATATCCAAGGACCGGGTCCGTTCCACTGCCACCACCTTCGACGACTACGGCATGCCCGAAACCGTCGAGGACAAGGGCGACGATGCCATTACGGGTGACGAGAAGTGCACCCGCACTTGGTACGCCCGCAACGACACCCTGGGCATCAACTCCCTGGCAGCGCGGACACGCACGGTCGCCAAGCCCTGCTCCACCGCGGACTCCGCGTTGGACCTGCCCGCGGACTCCACCAGACCCGGCGATGTCATCTCCGACATCGCTACCGCGTACGACACCACCACCTGGAGTGCAGCGCAAAAGCCCACCAAGGGTGAAGTCCAGTGGACGGGCCGGGCCAAGTCCTACGGCCTCGATGACGCGCCAGTGTTCCAGAAGCTCGTCACCACGACCTACGACATCCTCGGCCGGCCACTCATCGTCAAGG
Source organism: Streptomyces sp. NPDC001880 (assembly GCF_053594575.1). NCBI lineage: Bacteria > Bacillati > Actinomycetota > Actinomycetes > Kitasatosporales > Streptomycetaceae > Streptomyces > Streptomyces sp. NPDC001880. Next base: position 4,619 of record NZ_JBSFET010000123.1, on the reverse strand, counting down.
ACACCAACGACGCGCTCGTCACAACCGCGGCATACGTCCCGTCGGGCAAGATCGGCCCTTTGACTTCCAGCACGAGCAGCAACATCAAGGGCTACACCACAACCACAGAGGTGGACTTCGCAACTGGCGCTGCCACCAAGGTCACCGACCCCAATGGCAAGATCACTGAGTCCGAGTACGACTCGCTGGGCCGTGTCACCAAGGTGTGGCTGCCCAACCGGCTCAAGATCCTGAACGCCACTCCGAACTACGTCTACAACTACAGCATCACAGCCACGGACACACCGTGGGTCTCGACCGGCTCGCTCAAGGGCGACGGTTCCGGCTATAACACCGCCTACGAGATCTACGACTCCCTGCTGCGGCCCCGGCAGACGCAGACCCCCTCGCCCAACGGAGGGACCATCGTCGCCGAAACTCTGTACGACGAGCGAGGCCTCTCCGTCACCAGCCTGGCGGACATCTGGGCGGACAAGACAGTCCCGTCCGGGAAACTGGTTGGAACCGAGGGCAGCCAGGCACCCATGGAAAGCGACACCACCTACGACGGCGCCGGGCGTGCCACCTTGTCGGTGACCAAGGTTCGGGGTGTCGAACGCTTCAGGACCAAGACGGACTACACCGGTGACACCGTGTCCAACAGCGCCCCAACAGGGGGCCAGGCCACGATGATCACCACCAACGCACTTGGCCAGACAACGGAACGCCGCGAGTACGCAGGACCACAGGCGACTGGCAGCGACTACACCACCACGGGCTACGAGTACACCCCGGCCGGCCAGCAGAAGATCATCACCGGGCCCGACCAGACCAAGTGGTCATACACATACGACCTCTTCGGACGCCAGGACAGCGCCACCGACCCGGACAAGGGCACCTCGCACACCCACTACAACGCGCTCGACCAGGTGACCAGCACCAGCGACTCCCGTGGCAAGACCCTCATCTCCGAGTACGACAATCTCGGCCGTCAGACCGGTTTGTGGGACGGGGCCAAGTCCGATGCCACCCAGCTTGCCTCCTGGGGTTTCGATGACTTGGCCAAGGGCCAGCAGGACACGGCCACTCGTTACGACGGCGGCCTGACCGGCAAGGCGTACACCACCAAAGTCACCGCCTACGACAACCTCTACCAGATCACCGGCAGCCAACTGATCCTGCCCGACACCGAGCCGCTGGTCACGGCGGGGGTACCCAAGACGCTGTCGTTCACCACCGGCTACAACATCGACGGAACCGTCAAGCAGGCATCCCAGCCCGCCGTCGCAGGCCTCTCCGCCGAGAACATATCCAACAAGTACAACGCCCTCGGCCAGCAGACCTCCGTCCAGGGCACCACCACCTATCTCCAGACAGCCGCCTACTCCCCCCAGGGAGACCTGCGCCAGCTCACGGTGGGCACCGACTCCACCAGTTCGGCAAAGAAGGCCTACCTCAACTACGACTACGAGGACGGCACCCGCCGACTGACCCGCTCCTACGTCACCGACGACGTCCACGGCTACATGCCCCAGGAGCTGCAATACACCCAGGACGACGCCGGCAACGTCACCTCCATCTTCGACGCCAGCACCCAGGGCGGCACAGTCAAGGCCGACTACCAATGCTTCGAATACGACGGCAACCGCCGCCTGACCGAAGCCTGGACCCCCAAGACCGCAGACTGCGCCAAGAGCGGGCGCGCCGCCGCCAACCTCGACGGTGCGGCTCCTTACTGGACCAGCTACACCTACTACAAATCCGGTCAGCGCGAGAGCGAGAAGCAACACACCGCCTCGGGTGACACGACAACGTCGTACAAGTACGGAACCACCACTGGCCAGCCCCACCCACTGACCAAGACGACCGGCCCCAAGACCAGCACCTACGAATACGACGACACGGGCAACACCACCAGCAGGCCCGGCGCCCAGGCCCAGCAGACCCTGGTCTGGAACTCCGAGGGCAAACTCGTCTCCACCAGCGAGCCCGCCATCGACAGCAAGCCAAAGCTGGAAACGAACTACCTGTATGACGCCTCCGGCGAGCTTCTGATCCGACGCGCGACCGGCGACGGCGACACCGTCCTCTACCTCGGCGACACAGAAGTCCGCCTCACCACCAAAAGCACCACGAAGACCCTTTCCGGCACCCGCTACTACACAGCCGCCGATAAGACCATCGCCGTACGCACCGCCACTAGCGGCACCAGCGGCACCAAGCTCGACTTCCTCTGCTCAGACCCCCACGGAACAGCCACCCTGGTACTCGAACCCACCACCTGGGCCGTCACCAAGCGCTACACCACCCCCTTCGGCTCCACCCGCGGAACGAAACCCACCACCTGGCCCGACGACAAGGTCTTCCTCGGCAAGCCGGCCGACACCACCACCGGCCTCACCCACATCGGCGCCCGCGAATACGACCCCACCATCGGTCAATTCATCAGCGTCGACCTCGCACTGACTCTCGAACAGCACCAATCCCTGAACGGCTACGCATATGCCAACAACACCCCCGTCACTTCGGCCGACCCCACCGGGCTATGGATCGACGACGGAACCGGCCATAGCGAGCCGAGGCACAACGGAGGCATAGCCGGGAGCGACAACTGCTACGCAGGCAACATGTCGGCCAGCTGCTATGGCATCGGTGGCAACAATATGGGGACCGGCGGTGCCGGCGGAGTTGGCGGCATTAGTGGTACTGCGGCCGCAGGCAGCCACGCCCAAACAATGACCAACGGCAACGGAGGCGTCCTCGCTTGCGCAGCTGGCCATTGCTTTGGTGTCAACCTAGGCCCGAGTGACTTCAGCCAGAACGTTGGAAACTACAGTACGAGTCTCCTGGCAGATGGCGACTTGTGGTCGGGGATTTTTGAGACCCTTGGGGGCGCCATTGTCGGTGGAGGTGGCCTTTTTGTCGCAGCGACGGGCGTAGTGGAATGCGGAACTGGTGTCCTGTGTGTGGCAGGTTCGGTGCAAATGGTTGGCGGGGGAGCGGTAGCCACACAAGGCTATCTCTGGTCAAGGGAGGGAACCGATAAGCTTGGTCAAGCATTTTCGAAGGCGAAATCTAACGCGGGTTCTTCTTCTGGGGCCTCCCGGCAGGAAGGTCCGATTCTCACCAAGAAGCAGTCCAATGATATAGCTGATCGTCTTGGCTATTCGGTCACGAAGGAAGATTCTGCCCGAAAAGGGATTAAGATCTGGAAGAATAAGAAGGCCCCAGCTGATCTGCGATATATAACGCAGGACGTGACCGGGCATGGCGGAGGGCTTTTCAAGGCGGGACCCACGATAGACTCACTCAAGACTACGAAGAGTAATCTTCGAAGTGGGTCTTATAGTATTGAATACTCGAAGGGCTTCGACATATCTCTGAAGTGGGTGCGCCCGTGAAATTGTGTTTCCTTGTCTCAAAGTATGACGCGTCGAGGCGTTCTGGCGAGGTTACTGACTGGACGTCGTTCGACGATATAGGTAGATCGTTTAACGGTCAGGTCCTGACGGCTCTGGAGTATCGCCGAGTGGAGGATTTGTATATCTCTTCGGTTGAGTTTCTGGTGAGTGCTCTCGATGTGCAGAGGTTTACATTGAGGGATATTGTTCTCAGCGAACCTCCACCGCCGTGGCTAGGTGATGTTCATGATGGCCGCGAGATCGACCTGGAGGTCGGATTTTCGTTGATCAGGACCATGCTTCGGAATGGGATGATCTCGTGTTCGCTGGAGAGCGAAGGAGCCCTGCGGGTGAGGGTCGAGACGGACTTCTATCTATCGGTGGAGATCTGTGCGAACGCGGTGAACTTCCTCGCGCATATCGAGCGCATGGGGTTGCACTCGGTTCAAGTGCCGTGCCTGGAGGAAGAGGAATCACTCGTCTCTCGACCTGTAGACGATGGGTTCTGGCGAGAAGTCGCTAAATTCTCGAGAAGTGCAACCTCCGTTCCGGTCGTTCTGGAGCGCTGGGCCCAAGGGCCTCACGGATATCAGTGGTATCTGATTGAGGGTGGAAATTTCTCGCGGGTCGCTAAATCCGTGAGGCGGCATTCCTTGGTTGTAGCGTACTTTGATGCGAAGGTTCAATGGGTTTCTCGAAATGAGTTCGGGAATTCGATCAAATCGACCTTGCTTGAAGATGATTTCGTCGTAATCTTCTCTCGCTCGAAAGGTGAAGAGAAGGTAAAATTCGTTACGTGTGGGGAAGGTATTCCATTGCCTGGAGAGGGCGAACTGCCTCCTGGTGAAGATTTTGGATACTTTGTTTGGCCAGATGAGGATGAGTCGCCGACCCTTCGCGCGGTAGTGCCGGGCGAGGATGGCAGGATCGTTGCTCGATGGCCCGAAAATGACGCCAGTGCCTCGTGACCCTCGTGCGGAACTTTCGAGTTGTTTCCGGCGATCTTCTTAGTACTCCAGCAGCGGTTCGTGTCCTGAACTGCGTTTTCGGTAGTGGCAGCTGCGGGCGATGGCTTGGCGACGTCTTCTCCAGGCCGACCAGTTCAGTGCGTGGGTGACGGGGTCGCGGTCGGCTCTTGGGCGGGCAGGAGAGTGTCCAGGAGCCGTCGGATCTCTGCCACGGTGAGCGGGACGAGGGCTGATCCGTTTCTGCAGCCCCCTTTGCGGCCTCGTCGCCGGC
>NZ_JBSFET010000122.1:0-12639 GCF_053594575.1 Streptomyces sp. NPDC001880 | reverse complement strand
GTGCTCTTCGTATAGCCGTGGCCGGGCTAGTCAATTTGGTTTAGCGCGCCGGGTATCGCTCCGCGATCCGGGCGGCGGGCCATGCTCCGCACGGCCCTTGGCTGGCTACGGGTTGGGGTGGCCTTGCTGGGAGATGCGGTGACGGGTCGTGAAGATCGGGGCTTCCTACCCCGATCTCTGGTCCCTTGAGTCCCTGTCAGGAGGGTTCATGGGTTGACAGGGACGGCTCTGCGCAGATGGACAGACTGGCGGTTCAGAAACACTTCTACAGTCGGTGTGCGTCACTCTTGATACCCAGCTAGATTAAGGAGTGTGAGCCGACACCCTGCCTCTGTCCCTGGGGTCGATTGTCTGTGTCTTGGTTGTCGCTGAAAAAATGCATGTTGCGGCACAGGGATCCGGGTCTTTTCTGGCTTGAAAATATGTCTGAAGCGTTCGATGAGAGGAAGTTCTGGTGACGCTGAAGGAGTTGTTTCCGCATCAGGTGGAGGCGGTCGACGCGGTTCTGAGGGTCTTGCAGGCACCTGCGAGCGGACACCTGCCGGCCGAGGGGCTGCGGACCCAGGTCATCGCCGCGACCGGCTCCGGGAAGACCCTGATCGCCGTCGCGGCCGCCGAGAAACTCGGCGCGCGGCATGTCCTGGTCCTGGTGCCGACACTGGATCTTCTGACCCAGACCGCGGCCGCGTGGCGGGAGGGTGGCCGTACGGGGGCGATGGTCGGGGTCTGCTCGCTCCGGGCCGACGACTCCGACGGTGTGCCGTGCACGACCGATCCGGGTGAACTCGTGGCCTGGGCACGGGGTTTGGAGCGGGTGACGGTGTTCGCCACGTACGCCGCCGTCGGCCTCGGCATTCTCCAGCGCGCCCATGGTGCCGGCCTGGGTGCGTTTGACCTGATGGTCGTCGACGAGGCGCACCGCACCAGTGGGTACGCAGGCAAGCCGTGGGCCGCGGTGCACGACCAGACGAAGATGCCATCAGCTGCGTCAGGAGGCCGGGTACGGGTCGGACGCCGCACGCGGAGCACGGCTCGCGGCACTGCAGACCGGGCTCGTGACCGCGGCCGCCGAAGAGAACCTACGCAAGGTGTTGACGTTCCACAGCCGGGTCAGTGAAGCCGAAGCCATGGCCACAGGAGTCGTCGACGCAGCCCGGAAGCTATGGGAAGACGATCCGCGACGCTACCCAGAGCCGGAGCGGGTATGGGCCGACTGGCTGTACGGCGAACACCCGCCCGCCCACCGGCGCGCCGTCCTGGAAGAGTTCGCCTCCGACACCATCACGAACCAGAACCAGGGTCAGGCGCAGCTGGTCGAGGGTGGCGTCGGGGGGCGCAGCAGGGGTGGCAGGGGTGGGCGGCGGTCGGGGAAGGGGTTGGTGCCGGCGGCGTTGCGGGTGCTGAGCTCGGTGAAGGTGCTGGGCGAGGGTGTCGATACGGCGAATTGTGATTCCGTCGCATTCTGCGATGCACGGGGGTCGATGATCGATATCGTGCAAATGGTCGGACGCGCCCTGAGAATCAAGCCCGGTCAAGGGAAGATCGCTTCTCTGATTGTTCCGGTATTCCTCGCTCCGGGTGAAAAACCGGACGAAATGCTGACCTCCCAGGCGTACGGAACCCTCGCGAAGGTCCTCGGCGCGCTGCGGGCACACGACACCGAAACGATCGAACACCTCGCCGATCCTCGTGTCCGGAGCGGGAGTTGGCACCCGGAGGGTGCCGCGGTAGGCGAGGCGGTAGCTGAGCGGGAAGTGTCGGAGGGCGAGCGGGGGCCGAGTGTGCCTGCGCGGGAGCTGCTGAAGTTCAGCACGCCCCGGGATCCCGCGCTGCTGGCACGGTTCGTGAAGCTGCGGGTCATCGAGCCCGAGAACACATTCTGGCGGCGCGGTATCCAGGCATGCGTGCGGTACGTGAAGGAAACCGGGGCGCAGCAGTTGCGGGTGCCGTACGACTATGTCACCCCTGATGACTGGGTGCCGGCCGGGTTCCCGCTGGGGACCTGGCTCGCCGACCAGCGGAAAACCCACAAAGCAGGGCGCCTGGATGCGGGGCGGGTGGAACAGCTGGCCGGGCTGGGCATGGTCTGGTCCCATCAGGACGTTGCGTTCGAGGAAGGCCTCACCGCCGCCCGCGCCTGGGCGGCCGTGCACGGGCACCTGTTGCCGCCCGCGACCGCGGTCTGGAACGGATACCCCGTCGGGACCTGGGCCAAGAACCAGCGCTTCGCCGCCAGGGCAGCGGAACAGAACGCACAGCGGCGGGAGGCCGGCCTCCCCGTTGCTTCCAGTGCAGGTGCCTTGACCGAGGCGCGGCGCGCGGCGCTGGAAGAGATCGACCCGGGATGGTGCCCGGTATGGGACACGGGATGGCAACGGTGCTTCCGGCTCGTCCAGAAACTCCTCCAGAACGGCGGGGCCTTGCCTGTGGCGGTCGGCAAAGTGATCGTGCAGGGCGAGGACCTCGGACGCTGGGTTACGGCGCAGCGGCACGGGTGGGAACAGCTCCTGCCCGCACAGCAGTGGTTGCTGGAGAACGTCCTCGGGGTCGAACCTGCTGGGGAGGCGGAGCGGCCGGTGAAACGGACACAGGACGATAGGTGGGCGGTGAACCTCCGCGCCGCACGGCAGTTCCATGCTCGTGAGGGGCATCTTCGGGTGCCGAGGAAGCACGTTGAGGAGCTGGAGGCGGTGGCGGTCCCGACAGGCCGTCAGGACGGTGCTGGCGGGCCCGTGGTGGTCAAGCTCGGTGTGTGGCTGGACAACGTGCGTAAACGGGCGGACAGGCTCATTGCGGAACGGCGGGCCGAACTCGGCGTCCTCGGCATGCGCTGGTAGCTGTTGTGCCTCACTGTCTGCCAAGGGCCGAACGCCTCGCGGGGCAGATCTCTCCATGGGAGCCCGGTGCGGTACCGGTAGATGATCCCGTCGATGATGCGACGGTGGTCGGCGAACGGGCGCCCTGTCTTCCCGGCGTTGCAGGGAAGACAGGGCGCCAGGCGTGCCCGCTGCTCGTCGGTCAGCAGGCGCAGGCGCCCACTCGTGGTCGCCGGGGCTGGTAGGCGGTGGCCAGCACAGAGACAGTGACCTGGTCGGGCAGGAGGCCGTTATCGCTCAGGTCTGCACGGTTCACGTGGCGTGCGCTCGGTGTCATCTCCAACAAGTCCAGGGCCTCCAGTCCGACCAGTTCCATGGGGTACTCCACCTGTTCGGTGACAGTGACTGTGAAGTAGGGGTCCAGCGCCCGGTGCAGGCGCTGTTCCTTGGCAGGGTCGATGGTGACCGTTGCAGGCACTCGGCCGCGCAGCTCGACCAGGTGTCGATCGGTAGGACGGACCACGATCAGCTGGCCGGCCGGGTGGAGTACCCGGTGAAACTCGGCTGGATTGCGCGGGGCGAACACGTCCAACACCACGTCGGCCACCTCGTCGGCGAGAGGAAATGGGCGAAAGACATCCCAGGTCGCCGCAGCGGCTCGTTCATGGGCTCGGGCTGCCGAGCGCAGCGCGCGCACCGAGGTGTCCAGGCCCAGACCTCGGGTGCCGGGCAGCTGGTCGAGAACGCCGGCCAGGTAGTAGCCCGTGCCGCACCCGACGTCCGCCACGGTGCCCCGCTCAGGCACGGCGTCGGCCGCCAGGCGGGTCACGGCTTGGCGGATGGGCGTGTACCTGCCGGTGGCCAGGAAGCGGTCCCGAGCCTGGATCATGGCCGCGTCGTCGCCGCTGGTAGCGCGGGTGCCTGTCAGGAGGCTGGCGTAGCCGTGGCGGGCGATGTCGAAGGTATGGCCCGCCGCACAGCGCAGTGCGCCGCGGTCGGGGTGCAGGCGGCGCGTGTGGCGCGTCGGGCAGCGCAGCAGGTCTAGGAACAGTCCGAGGGCGGGGGAAGTAACACGGGCACGAGGCACTCCTGGCAAGGCTGAAGGGAAGAGACCGTGCCTGGACGCGCGCACAGAACGTCACTGCCTCAGGAAAGAACAGGCAGCGTCGGGAACGTGGTTCGCGTAGCAGGCACGCCTAGGAGGGCGATGCCGTCCGACATCGCCCTCAGCTCCTTCCGATCACAGGAAGCAGCAGTGCGGGGTGCTCATGAATGCCACTTCATGAGTTTACGAGCCTCGACGAAGCCCTTCATGCCCGCCGGAGTTGAGAGAAACGACCAACCAGAAGATCATCCCAGGCCGGTCAGTCAACGTGACAGTGCCTGTCAGGATGCCACTTGTCGCCGGGGCGGGGACATCGGCGGCGCAGCGCGTTGACAGAGGGCTGCCCGGACTTCAGACGCCACCGGCGGATCGTCTCGTAGGACACGATGACGCCGCGCTGCAGCATCGGCTCCTCCACCTCACGGAATGACAACGGGAAGCGGAAGTACAGCCACACGCTGGGAGATCACCTCGACCGAGTACCGGTGCCCTTGCACGACGGCGGCGTACTGCCCACGGACAACCCCCTCCACCATGATCAACCCGAAGATCATCCCACCCGGTCAGCCAACGTGACAGTGCCCAGCGTGGGTAGGGCCCCAGTGGTCCGGGAGCCCTGATGCCTCACGCCTCGTCAAAGGCCTCGAGCAGGCGCTCGTACGCCAGCTTCGGCCGCAGGGCCGCGTCCCACGGGAGGGAATCGGCCGTGCGCGGAGGATAGATCTTGGTGTCGGCGGTGGAACCGTACCGGTCGGTGAATCCCCACGTGGAGAACGATGTGCAGTTCGGCTCCTCCAGGCAGACCCGCAGCTTGCCCACCATCTCGTCGGCCTGGGTCTCCCGCCCGTCCTCCTCGTTCTCGCCTATGGGGACGTCCATCTCCGACACCCGCGCCTGGACCCCGAGCTCCGCCAGATCCCGCACATGGCTGCGGAAGGTCTCCGGGTCGATGCGGTCGCCGGGTGCGTACTCATGGTTCTGGAAACCCACGCCGTCGATCGGTACGCCCCGTTCCTTGAGCCGCTTGACCAGATCGTAAAGGGCGTCCCACCGCTCGCCTTCCTCCTCGGCCCCGTACTCGTTGAGGAACAGCCGTGCCTTCGGATCGGCCCGGTGGGCGGCCCTGAACGCCTCGTCGATGTACTCCTCGCCCATGGCCTCGAACCACGGGCTCTGCTCGGAGCGCAGACCAAGATCCCCGTTGGTGTAGCTCTCCTTGTCGTCGGACATGGGCTCGTTGACCACATCCCATTCCGCGACCTTCCCCTTGAAGTGACCGGCGACCGTGGCGATGTGCCGGAGCATGGTCCGGCGCACCTCCTCGGGATCGTCGTTCTCCCGCATCCAGTTGGGCAGAGCCTCGTGCCAGACGAGGGTGTGCGCATGAACCTTCATGTCGTTTGCGCGGGCGAAGCGTACGAGTAGGTCCGCGTCGCGAAAATCGTAGACGCCCCGGCGCGGGTGGAGGAACTGTGGCTTGAACGCGTTCTCCGGAGTGAGCATGGAGAACTGGCTCCCCGCGAGCGCCCGGTAGCGGGAGTCGGTGAGCAGCGGGTTCTCGGCTAGGGCGGCGCCGACGTCGAACGGCCGCCCCACGTCTGCGGCCCGCGCACGCAGCGAGTCGTCGGACTGCTCCTGGCGTAGCTGCGGCGCGTTGACCACGCGGAGCGAGTCACCGCTCTCTGCCCGCGCGATCAGCTGCGTCAGACGCCATCCCTCGCGGCGCTCGTCTTCGCCCGCGTCCGCCTCCAGACCGAACCAGACAGTGCCCTCGGCGAACACCCCCGGGTCCTGCACGGTTCCCAGCCGCCGCCCGTCGGCTTTCACGCGGAAGGTGTCACCGATGCTCGACACGGCGAGCGTCACCGTCCCGGAGCAGCCGCAGTCGAAAACCTTGGAGGTGGCTGGCTCGTCGCCCTCGCCGTCCCATATCTGTACCTTCACTTGTCCGTCGGCGGTCACGCCGACGCGGAGTGAGGGCCGCTCCTGCCGCCACTCGTCGTAGATGACCGGTACCCGTCCGTACAGCCGCAGCCATGAGTCGCCGTCATCGTCGCCCACACCGGACATCCGTGCGGTGACGGTGAAGTCGCCATCGGACCTCAGATGCGGGCCGGCCAGGTTCAGCGGGGGATTGGGCTGGCCGCCGGAGGAGTCCTGCTCCACGATGTGCCGATCCGATGCGCTGACCCGCAGGATGTCGTTCCGCGCGGTGGTGCCCGGCATCTGCGTCCAGTCGTGGTTCCGCAGCAGGTCTTTGTCGTTCCCGCCCTCCGGCCCTTCGCCCTGACCCGTACACCCGGCCGCCACCGCCATGACGAGCGCCACGGCGGTCAGCCGCTGCCACGTCCCCCCGCCAAGGTTCACGGTCCCTCCCACTTTCTTGCCGAGACGAGATCAACGTCTGGAAACCGGGCCATAGTTCATCACACATGAGGTACGGCGGCCCTGTGTGGCACGTCCCAGCTCGTGCGGGCGCATGCAGTCCGCGGTAAGAGTGTCCCGGTACGCCTGGGCCCGGCAGGCGTCACCGCAGTACCGGCGCCGGGCGGCCGCGTTTCTCAGCAGCCGGGCCCCGCACGACGCGCAGAACCGCACACGGGCCATACCTCCAGGATCACCCGCTGACCCGATTACTGACCCGCCTGCCGGACGCCCTCAGCTTCTCCCATGGCTATCGCGTGGAAGCCGAGGGCGGCGATCTGCTCCCCGCGCCGCGCGGTCCAGTCGATCAGCTCGTGCGGCACCCTGGCGACGTCCATCACCGGGCGGTGCACGGCGCTCGCCGAGGTGGGCGTGGAGTGGGCCTGGCGGGCATGGTGACCGAGGCCGGTCCTCGAATCGGTCATCCGAAGTGCACCCGTCAGCTCTACGACGCCCGCGAGAAGGCCGTCCAGCAGATCGCCGGCCCGTGCGCGGGCACGGCTGTACCGGATGGCGATGGTTGCTGTCAGTCGTATGCCGATTCCGGTCAGTTGGGTGCCGAAGGGCTGGGATACCTGGGACCAGGACGGCAGGCCGTGCTGTCCGTATTCGGCGGAGAGGGGCCGCACATGCCGGGAAGCCGTGGCGAGGATCCTGTAGATGGTCCGGTGGCAGTGTTCCCGCCGACGTCGGGGCGGGCGGCGGCGATGCCCCGGCTGCTGGACCTCGACGGGCGTGGAGAGCTGACGGCCGCGCATGTGCGCCTGGTGGCACGGGCATTGGGGAAGTCGGAGCGGACGGTGTGGCGGTGGCTGGCCGCTGCCCGGGAGGAGGGTCGCCTGGACCGGATGCCGGCCGGGCGGTTCACGGTGACGGCTGAGGTCCGGCAGCTGTTGGCCTTGTGGGGCGGAAACGCCTCCCGGGTCCATGCCGAGCTCGTCGAGCGTGCCCGCAAGGATCCCGGGCGGCCCGAGGTTCCCTCGCTGGCGACACTGCACCGGGCCATTCGCCGGGACCTGACGGCCGGCGAGCGGGCCGGGCTCAGGCAGGGCGAGAAGGCGCGGCGGGCGCATGACGTGTTCGCCAAGCGTCCGCCCACTCATCGCAACGTGGTCTGGGAGGGCGATCACAAGCGGGTGCCGGTCCAGGTGGACGTCGAGGGCTAGCTGGTCTGTCCGTGGGTGACCTGGCTCATCGACTGCGCGACCAAGGTGATCGTCGGTGTGGCCGTCACCCCGCACGCACCGTCCAGGGACGCGGTCCTGGCCGCGTTGCGGTCCGCGATCGACCGGCGGGCGCCGTACGGGCCCGCGGGTGGGCTGCCCGCCGCTATCCGGGTGGACCGGGGCAAGGAGTTCCTGTGCCGCACAGTCACGGGCGCGATGGGCGCGTTCGCCATCGCGGTCACCGACCTGCCCGCCTACACCCCTCACTTGAAGGGGACGATCGAGGCGTTGAACGACGCGGTGGAGGAGATGTTCCTCGTCTCACTCCCCCGCTATACCGGCCGCCAGAAACTCACCGGCGGGCGCCCGGCGGATCCCGACGCTCCCGCGCTCGTCTTCGCCTCTTTCGTCAGCGGCCTGCTGGATTGGGTGCGGTGGTGGAACAGCGAGCACCGCCCCGATGCCCTGGGCGGCAGGACGCCGCTCCAGGCGTGGGCGGCCGATCCCACCCCTGTGGCCGATGTTCCGGCCGAGCAGCTCGCCGGTTTCGCTCTCGAGGACGACGGGCGGGAGCGCACCATCACCACTCACGGCGTCCGCTGGCACCGCCGGGACTACATAGCCGACTGGATGGTGGGCCGTACCGGCACCCGCGTCGTGGTCCGGCACCTTCCCCACCATGACGACCTCATCGAGGTCTTCGACACTGCCGGGGCTCATCTGGGCAGCGCGTACCTGGCCGACGCGGCCACTGGCGAGCAGATCCGTGCGCTCAAAGCCGCGCGCACCGCGGCCGCCCGCCGCCTGCGCGCCGATCTCAAGGCCGCCGAGAAGCTCCGGCGGGACCGCTTCAAGGCCCAGACCGTTGCCGCGCCCGCCACACGCAGCCGGACCCCCACCCACAGCGAAGCGGCCGGCGAGCTCGACGAGACCGGTCGGAGCGGGCGCAGGACGCTGGCCCGCCCCGACCTCATCCCGCACACTCCCGCGCCCGATCACTGGGCCAGGCCCATCGACCCCTCGCCCACCGAGCAGGAAAAGGACCATCACAGTGACACGAACTGACCTGGCCTACGGGCGTCTGCCCGCGATGCGTGACGATCATTTCCTCGGCCTCGAAGACGCCCAGCTGGTCGGCACGGAATCACTGCTGACCACCAAGGACAACATCGAAGCGGTCATCAAGGCCAAAGCCATGATGTGCGCGTACGGGCCGGCCGGCTACGGCAAGACCATGGCCGTGAACTCCGCCCTGCGCGAGCTGGCACCGCGGGCAACCTACCGGCTCGAGCTACGGGCCGGACCCACCCCGCGCGACATCCGGCACGGCCTGTTCAAGGCGCTGCGGCTGCCCGGTGAACCACCGAGGCGGCCCAGCGAGTTCGATGCCCTCCTCAAAGAGGCTCTCGCCGAACAGTTCCGGGTCCTGGTCTGCGACGAGGCACAGTGGATGAGCCGGACCGGATTCGAGTTCTGGCGCCACCTGTGGGACGACAAGCACACCGACATCGCGGTCATCTTCGCCGGCGGCGAAAACTGCTACCGCGTACTGCGGCGCGAGCCGATGCTGGCCTCGCGGATCTACATCTGGCAGGAGTTCACTCGCCTGCCCAAGAACCAGATCCGCAAAGTCATTCCCGCCTTCCACCCCATATGGGCCACCTGCGAGCCCTCGCTGATCGACATGGTCGACCAGGAAGCCGCCCACGGCAGCTTCCGTAACTGGGCCAACATCACCGCCCACCTGGTCTCCGGCATGGACAAGACCGGCACCGAACACGTCACCGAAGAGCTCATCCACTGGGTCTACAGCAAGATCGGCGGCATGTGAGCCGCAGCAACACCCCGGCCACGCGCAGCACAGCCTCACGAGACCGAAGACACACAGCAGCCCGAGCAGTCCGTATCGTCATCGACACCGACGACCACCCCGCATGGACGACAGCCGCCCTGGACGCGCACTCCCCCGAGAACGGACGCGTCACCCTCCACCCCTCCCCCGGCTCGTCCGCCCCGCCCGCCCTGGCCCAGGACATCCTGTGCGCGCTCAGCAAACAGCTCCCGCCCCGCGGTATGGACGCGCCCAGGCACCGCGCCTCGTGGGCAGACATGGTGGGCCCCCCCTGGACCGCAGCCGCTTCCTGGATCAACGCCCACCGGACCGGACACCTCATCGTCCTGCGCGCCCACACCCTCACCCCGGCGCGGTGGGAACAACTCGACACACTCCGAGCCCGCACCGGAATCCACCTCACCCTCATCTGGCACCGTAAACCGGACACCCGTCTCACCGAACGAGCAGCCAGGCTCAGCACCGGCTACCAGAGGACCGACGACTTCGACGCGGCCCGGGACAGGCTCCGGGAGAAAGGCCCTGCACACCCGGGCACGAGGCCGCACACCACAGACGTCCCCGGCGCCGACACCCGTGGCAGCGGACGCGAACTCATCCAGCAGGTACAGCAGATCGGGCACCCGCTCCACGCAGGGCTCCTCGCCGCCCAACTCCTCAGCCACACAGACCAGCCCGAACAACTCGCCGCCGTCCGGCTCGCAGACCTCGCCCCCCGACGCCACCGCCCTCGCCCTCCCCCGCCGGCCGTACCGGCCCACCAGCACACGCCACTGGCACCCCGTCCCCACATGGGCGCAGCCGTTGCTGACCGCCGCACGGGCCTGGCACTACCTCAACGGTCACCACCACCCCAGCAGACACCTGTTCCAGCACACCAACTTCCACCACCACAACCAACTCACCGGCATCGCCTCAGCATCAGGAATCACCCCCGCCATCAACATCCTGACCAGCGACCCCGCATGGCCAACCCCGGCCACACCACCCCACTGACCAGCATGAACACCCCACCCCTGATAGCGATCAGCAGCAAACCGACCACCACACCCCGCAAAAACGACAGTCACTCATCGGCATCCACTGTCAGAACCCAGCACCCCGCACCACCAGCCCGGACACCCCACCAACCCACCGACAAAACAATGACGAACACCCACCGACAAAACGACACCGATCACCACGTTGGCGGAACGTGATGTTGTAACGGATGATGCAGCCGCACTGACCTGCGGTGACATCCGCACCTGGTGCGACGCGGCATTGCCAAGGGAGTCGCGTCGAGTGGCGCATGTCACAGCTGCGCGGATGTTGCATAAGTGACCATCCGTCACGATCGGGTGAAACTCCACAACTGGACTGCCCCGCACGCGGGTTGCCTGCTATCTCCTGTCCACGCCGCCCGAGACCGGGACCTGAACAGCACCACCGCCTTCACTCCGGCCTGCGGGGAAGCGGCGGCCCTCCGCATCAGCAGCCCCACGACCGACGACCACTACCGGTGGGACGGCGACATCGACTACAAGCCCTGGGGCTGCATCGATGACGAGGCAGCCCCTCGTCGGCGCGGCCACCGGTCCCGAGGATCCGCCAGGCGCGACGGCCAGGGCCGGTCAGGTGTTGGGCGGCACCCGGAACGCCGGCTACTTCCCCGGAGAGCCCTTCGGCCTGGGATGCCGGCCCGCCACCATGCAGCGCCCGCCGGGCACCTGACACCCGAAGATCACTGCGTGCCCCTCTGAAGCGCGAAAATCAGCCGAACAGGAGCCCCAGGGCGACTGACAGGCACTCAGGGGAGCACACACGGCGGTCTGTGGCGATGATCTACGCAGCGAACCCGATATTGGTGACGTACTCGTACTGGCCCCACTGGGATCCCAGGTCGACGATGACGTCCTCCCAGGCATCGTCCAGGGCCTGGTGGTCGCCGGCCGCCCAGGTCTCGACGATTTCGCGGGGTGCAGCACCACTCGGCTACCGCCCCGCCACTGAGGGAGTGTCAAGCGGAATGGCGGGATGGCTTCTCGTCAGCGCGGCCACCGGTCCCAAAGGTCCGCCGCGGAGACGGAGGCGCAGCTGGGCGAGAACCGAGCACGCCCCGGGCACGTAGGTCGTCGAGGTCGGACAGGCGCTCTCCGGTGGGTGCGGCCTGCTCTTTCTCGGTGTGGCAGGTGACCAGCGTGGCGTCGAGGTCCAGAACCAGGCCGGGGAGTTCTCGTCCGCCGGCCCGAGCGGCAGGTATGCCCTCGCCGGTCTCGGCGGCCTGCATCCGGGCGATTTTCCGGGCTGAACCGCGGGCCGCTCGAAGCGAAGCGAGTGCAGCCTCGTCGATGTCGGCGAGCAACCGCCAGGCGGTGGGCGTGGAGGCACGAACTCGGCTTTTTGTCGGCATAGTTGGGCCACGACTGGGCGGTTCTGGCTGCCATGTGTAGGCCCGTCGTGGCAACGAAAACGAAGACGGTCGCGGACGGCGCCAGCGTACTGCGTGCCAACACGCTCAGACTATGCCAAAGCTGACAGTGTCACGCTTCAAACTAAATGAGACAGTCGACAATTAAGCCACTTTTTTCAACAATCGACTGAAAGGCGGAGATTTAAACCCCTTTGTTCATTGCACGCATTTCGTGCTTCAATGGGGGGCGAATTTCGCCATGTCTCAATATCGCCTAGCGCTTTAACTTGAGTGCGATTACGATCCGAGCGACTTGATGTTCACCGTGTTGAAATGAGTGAAGATGCGTATCTCCATGAGTAAGCGTGCCGCGAGACTGCTTGGGACCGTCGCTGCTGCAGCTGGTTTGGTCGTGACCATAGGCGCCGGCACTGCCTCCGCTGGTCCGAGTAATATCACTTTTGACGTTCATTCAATGCAGAGTGATGGATCGCGATCCATACTGATCCATCGGGGTAACACAATACTTGGATCGGCATACTGGACGGCGAATGGGGACACTCTTAAGGCGGTCGATGTTGAAGCCGACGGGTATGGAATCGGAGCCTATCTGGGGACAAGTCCTGTTCGTGAAGCAGGTACGTTTGGGAAGAACTCGCCGATCCAGGTGAACGTAGGTGGAGATCTGCCCGAGGGCAAGACTTATACATTTTGGGCTTGCATCGGCAATAATAGCGTTGGGTTGACTTGCTCCAGCGTGTCTAACGTTAAGTCCTAGCTGCGGAACCTCTTCGCGGGGTGCCGTAAAAGTCTCCGGCCCCGTCGATCACGAACGGCTGCCCGGTGATGTACGAGGAGTCCTCCGAGGTCAGGAAGAGCGCCAG
>NZ_JBSFET010000121.1:0-13050 GCF_053594575.1 Streptomyces sp. NPDC001880 | reverse complement strand
CGTGGAACTTCCCCTCCAACGGCGCCGCCGCCTGCACCAACTGACGGATCAACGTACCCAGATCATCACTCGACCCACGCGACTTCGACGACAGACTCGTCAGAACCTGCGCCCCCATGTCGAACTTCATTCAATCCCCCTGCCAAGCTGCGTGAACTCATGTTCTCTCAATGCCTACCAACTCCCGGGGCTCTGAGGCAATCGGGGCCGGTGATGCTGTTGAGATTCTGTGACAGAACCCAACGGCGGCAGGCGTCACGGCGCGGACACAACCGCAGGCCGCCGTTGACCGGTCGCCGACGGACGCATCCGGTGCCGCCGGGGCGCCGGTTGCTCACGCTCTGAGACAGAATGCCGTTTGGCACAAGCCGTGTTCGCCGCCGGCCACTACTCACCTCCGCGCCTGCTGCACAGCTGTTTTACGTCCGCACCGTGTGTGCGGACCGCGTGACGACTCATGGAGTGCAGATTGACTACGACGTTCCGCTCTCGCATCACCGCCCGGATCGGGCGCACCTATCTGTCCAGGATCCAGAAGTACGGGATCGGGTCTTCGACGGTCCGGATGCTCCCCGACGACCTGTTGATGATGCTGCGCAGGGACGGCCTCGACCCAGTGGACAAACTGGCCAGGACCCGGGCGAAGCGGCCGGTGCACAAGGTCTCGCTGCCCTTCGGCATGGATGCCTGGGTGGTCAGCGGCTACGAGGAGTCGAAGGCCGTTCTCGGCTCGGCCGACGGATTCAGCACCGACTTCGCCCACCTCGCGACGAACGCCGGAGTGGCCGCCGAGCAGAGCCCCGGCGGGCTCGGGTTCAGCGATCCTCCCGTGCACACACGACTGCGCCGCATCCTGACACCGGAGTTCACGATGCGTCGGCTGCGGCGGCTGACCCCAAGGATCGATGCCATCGTCGAGGAACGCCTCGACGCGATGGCGGCTGCCCGGGGTCCGGTCGACCTGGTGCAGGAGTTCGCGCTGCCGATCCCCTCTCTCACGATCTGCGAGCTGCTCGGTGTGCCGTACGAGGACCGCGACGACTTCCAGCAGCTCGCCATGGACCGCTTCGACCTCTTTGCCGGAACGACCGCGCCCTTCGGCGCGATGTCGGAGTCGCTGGAGTACTTCAGGGGCGTCGTCAAGGCGCAGCGCGAGAAGCCCGGCGACGGCCTGCTCGGCATGATCGTGCGGGAGCACGGCGACAACGTCGACGACGAGGAACTCGCCGGCCTCGCCGACGGTGTGCTCACCGGCGGGTTCGAGACGACCGCCAGCACGATCGCCCTCGGCTCCCTCGTGCTGCTCCGGAACGCGGACGTCCTGGAGCGAATACGCGACGACGACGCCATGACCGCCCCCTTCGTCGAGGAGGTGCTGCGCTACCTCTCCGCGGTGCAGATCGCCTTCCCCCGCTTCGCCCGCCGCGACATCGAGATAGGCGGCGTGGTCATACCGCAGGGCGACATGGTGCTCTGCTCGCTGAGCGGCGCCAACCGCGATGCCGCGTACGTCACGGACGACGGGCGCTTCGACCCGCACCGCACCCCGTCGGGCGGCCATCTCGCCTTCGGCCACGGCATCCACCGCTGCGTAGGCGCCGAACTGGCCCGCATGGAACTGCGCACGGCGTACCCGGCCCTGGTCCGGCGGTTCCCCGGGATGCGGCTCGCCGTCCCGCCGCAGGACCTGGCCTTCCGCAAGCTGTCCATCGTCTACGGCATCGAGTCACTGCCGGTGCACCTGCGCTGAAGTCTCCAGGGTCTTGCCGCGCTGTGCGTACGTGGTGGTGACGGTGTCCGGCGCGGCGACGGACGAGGAGTCCCGGATGGGGGCTGCGCGGAGGCCGATGACGATCCGGCCCGGGTCGGCGGCGTAGTCGAAGCGGGTGGCCGGGTCGTTGGCGGAGGCGAAGAAGAGTTCGCCGGTGACGGAGCGGACGACTCGGCCGCCCCCGGGGTCGGTGACCGCCGTGGCGTCGGCCGGGCGGGCGACGCGCCCCGCGAGGCCGGGGGCGTTCCCCGGCACTCGACGCGCCCCGGCCAGGATGCTCCCCCGCCAGCACTCGACTGCGGGGGGTCGGGGTGCTTCCTCAGCACCCCGCTCAGCACTCGATGATGTTCACCGCGAGCCCGCCCCGCGCCGTCTCCTTGTACTTCACGCTCATGTCCGCGCCGGTCTCCTTCATGGTCTTGATGACCTTGTCGAGCGAGACCTTGTGGCTGCCGTCGCCGCGCAGCGCCATCTTCGCCGCCGTGACGGCCTTGACCGCGGCCATGCCGTTGCGCTCGATGCACGGGATCTGGACGAGGCCGCCGACGGGGTCGCAGGTCAGGCCCAGGTTGTGTTCCATGCCGATCTCGGCGGCGTTCTCGACCTGCTCGGGGGTGCCGCCGAGGGCCTCGGCGAGGGCGCCCGCGGCCATGGAGCAGGCGGAGCCGACCTCGCCCTGGCAGCCGACCTCGGCGCCGGAGATGGAGGCGTTCTCCTTGAAGAGCATGCCGATGGCCCCGGCCGCGAGGAGGAAGCGGACGACGCCGTCCTCCTTCTCCGCCTCGGTGGCACCGCCGGCCGCGAAGTTCGTGTAGTAGTGCAGCACCGCCGGGATGATGCCCGCGGCGCCGTTGGTGGGCGCGGTGACGACCCGCCCGCCCGCCGCGTTCTCCTCGTTGACCGCCATCGCGTAGAGGGTGATCCACTCCATCGCGTGGGTCTGCGGGTCGCCCTCGGCGCGCAGCTGGCGGGCGGTGGTCGCGGCGCGGCGGCGGACCTTGAGGCCGCCGGGCAGGATGCCCTCGCGGGACATGCCGCGCGAGACGCAGGCCTGCATGACCCGCCAGATGTCCAGCAGGCCCGAGCGGATCTCGTCCTCGGTGCGCCAGGCCCGCTCGTTCTCCAGCATCAGCGAGGAGATGGACAGGCCGGTGTCCCGGGAGAGCCGCAGCAGTTCGTCGCCGGTGCGGAAGGGGTGCTTGAGCACGGTGTCGTCGAGCACGATCCGGTCCTCGCCCACCGCGTCCTCGTCGACGACGAAGCCGCCGCCGACCGAGTAGTAGGTCTTCTCCAGGACAGGGGCGCCCTCGCGGTCGAAGGCGAAGATCGTCATGCCGTTCGCGTGGTACGGGAGGGCCTTGCGGCGGTGCAGGATCAGCTGCTCGTCGGCGTCGAAGTCGATCTCGTGCATGCCGAGGAGGTTGATCCGGCGCGTGGCGCGGATCTGTTCCACCCGCTCGTCGGCGGACTCCACGTCGACGGTGCGCGGCGACTCGCCCTCCAGGCCGAGCAGGACGGCCTTGGGGGTGCCGTGGCCGTGACCGGTCGCACCGAGCGAGCCGTACAGCTCGGCGCGTATGGAGGCGGTGTGGGCGATCAGACCCTCGTTCTTCAGCCGGCGCGCGAACATACGGGCGGCGCGCATCGGGCCGACCGTATGGGAGCTGGACGGGCCGATGCCGATCGAGAACAGGTCGAAGACCGAGATGGCCACGGGGGACTCCTCAAGGGTTGGTAGACATCGTCGTCTGCCGGGTGGTGCGGTACGGGCCGGGCGGCCCGAAGAGCGGGGGCACAGGGCGGGGCACCGCGCTCACTGTTCAGTGTGCGCGGTGCCCCGCCCCAACGTGTTGCCGGAACGTGTCCGGACTACTTCAGGCCGGGGTACAGCGGGAACTTCTCGGCCAGCGCCACGACGCGGGCCTTCAGGGCGTCCGCGTCGTAGGACGGCTTGAGCGCGGCGGCGATGATCTCCGCGACCTCGGTGAAGTCCTCGGCCCGGAAACCGCGGGTCGCCAGGGCCGGCGTACCGATCCGCAGACCCGAGGTGACCATCGGCGGCCGCGGGTCGTTCGGGATGGCGTTCCGGTTGACCGTGATGCCCAGCTCGTGGAGCCGGTCCTCGGCCTGCTGACCGTCCAGCTCGGAGTTGCGCAGGTCGACGAGGACCAGGTGGACGTCCGTGCCGCCGGACAGCACGGAGACACCGACCTCGGTGACGTCCGGCTGGACCAGGCGCTCGGCGAGGATGCGGGCGCCGTCCAGGGTGCGCTGCTGGCGCTCCTTGAACTCGTCGGTCGCCGCGACCTTGAACGAGACCGCCTTGGCCGCGATCACGTGCTCCAGCGGGCCGCCCTGCTGGCCCGGGAAGACCGCGGAGTTGATCTTCTTGGCGAGCTCCTGCGTCGACAGGATGACGCCGCCGCGCGGGCCGCCGAGGGTCTTGTGCGTGGTGGTCGTGACGACATGCGCGTGCGGCACCGGGTTGGGGTGCAGCCCCGCGGCCACCAGGCCGGCGAAGTGCGCCATGTCGACCATCAGGTACGCGCCGACCTCGTCCGCGATGCGGCGGAAGGCGGCGAAGTCCAGCTGACGCGGGTACGCGGACCAGCCGGCGACGATCAGCTTCGGCTTGGACTCCTTGGCCAGACGCTCTACCTCGGCCATGTCCACGACGCCGGTCTCGTCGACGTGGTACGGGACCACGTTGTAGAGCTTGCCAGAGAAGTTGATCTTCATGCCGTGGGTCAGGTGACCGCCGTGGGCCAGGTTCAGACCCATGATCGTGTCGCCCGGCTTGAGCAGCGCGAACATCGCGGCGGCGTTGGCCTGCGCACCGGAGTGCGGCTGGACGTTCGCGGCCTCGGCGCCGAACAGCGCCTTGATGCGGTCGATGGCGATCTGCTCGACGACGTCGACGTGCTCGCAGCCGCCGTAGTAGCGGCGGCCGGGGTAGCCCTCGGCGTACTTGTTGGTGAGGACGGAGCCCTGGGCCTCCATGACCGCGACCGGAGCGAAGTTCTCCGAGGCGATCATTTCGAGGGTGGACTGCTGACGGTGGAGCTCGGCGTCGACAGCGGCGGCGACGTCCGGGTCCAGCTCATGGAGGGAGGAGTTGAGAAGCGACATCAGGTGGTCCCTTGGGGTCTTTAGTTGCCGGAGAACTCGGTGTACTCGTCGGCGGAGAGCAGGTCCTCCGGCTCCTCCGCGACGCGTACCTTGAACAGCCAGCCGCCTTCGAAGGGAGCGGAGTTCACCAGCGACGGGTCGTCCACGACGTCCTGGTTCGCCTCGGTGACCTCGCCGGTCACCGGGGAGTAGAGGTCGCTCACCGACTTGGTCGACTCCAGCTCGCCACAGGTCTCGCCCGCGGTCACCGTGTCACCGACCGCGGGGAGCTGGGCGTAGACGACATCGCCGAGCGCGTTGGCCGCGTGCTCGGTGATACCGACCGTGGCCACACCGTCCTCGACGGCCGACAGCCACTCGTGCTCCTTGCTGTAACGC
Organism: Streptomyces sp. NPDC001880; assembly: GCF_053594575.1. Taxonomy (NCBI): domain Bacteria; kingdom Bacillati; phylum Actinomycetota; class Actinomycetes; order Kitasatosporales; family Streptomycetaceae; genus Streptomyces; species Streptomyces sp. NPDC001880. The sequence continues at coordinate 7,772 of NZ_JBSFET010000121.1, read as the reverse complement.
AGCTGCTGGGGGTTGCTCATGACCTGAATTCTCCTGTACGCGGGGGAGTGCTGATGAACGGTGGTCTTACGGTGTGAGACGCGAATGCGTCACTTCTGCGGGTGCGCCGACATCACTTCTGGCGCTTGTAGAACGGCAGCGCCACGACCTCGTACGGCTCGTGGCTGCCCCGGATGTCCACTCCGACGCCCGCGGTGCCCGGCGTGGCGTGCGCGGCGTCGACGTAGGCCATGGCGATCGGCTTGCCCAGGGTGGGCGACGGGGCGCCCGAGGTGACCTCGCCGATGACCTCGTCGCCGACGACGACGGAGAAGCCGGCGCGCGGCACCCGGCGGCCCTCGGCGACCAGCCCGACCAGCTTGCGCGGCGGGGCGGTCTCGGCGCGCTCGGCGGCGGCCTCAAGGGCCTTGCGGCCGACGAAGTCGCCTTCCTTCTCGAACTTCACGACCCGGCCGAGACCGGCGTCGAACGGGGTCAGCGCCGTGGTCAGCTCGTGCCCGTACAGCGGCATGCCCGCCTCCAGGCGCAGCGTGTCGCGGCAGGAGAGCCCGCACGGGATCAGGCCGCGGGAGGCGCCCGCCTCGGTCAGCGCCTTCCAGAGCTGCTCGGCGTGCTCGGGGGCGACGAACAGCTCGAAGCCGTCCTCGCCGGTGTAGCCGGTACGGGCGATCAGCGCGGGGACACCGGCGACGGTGCCGGGCAGACCGGCGTAGTACTTCAGGCCGTCCAGGTCGGCATCGGTGACGGCGGCCAGGATCGCCGGGGACTCGGGGCCCTGGACGGCGAGCAGCGCGTACGCGTCGCGGTCGTCGCGCACCTCGGCGTCGAAGCCCTCGGCCCGCGCCGTCAGCGCGTCCAGCACGATCTGGGCGTTGCCCGCGTTGGCGACGACCATGTACTCGGTCTCGCCGAGCCGGTAGACGATCAGGTCGTCCAGGATGCCGCCGTTCTCGGCGCAGATCATCGTGTAGCGGGCGCGGCCCACGGCGACCGTGCCGATGTTGCCGACCAGTGCGAAGTTCAGGAAGGCCGCGGCCGCGGGGCCGGTGACGGTGATCTCGCCCATGTGCGACAGGTCGAAGAGGCCGGCCCGGGTGCGCACCGCGTTGTGTTCGTCGCGCTCGCTGGCGTACCGCAGAGGCATGTCCCAGCCCGCGAAGTCGGTCATGGTCGCGCCCAGCGAACGGTGCAGGGCATCGAGGGCGGTGAGGCGTGGGGCGGTGCTCATGGATATGACTCCCGGGACATGACGACGAGGACGATCCCTCCCCATCTGTCATCGGAACCTGAGAGGTTCGCCGAGACCCCCTGGAAGGGTTCGGCTTGCACCTTGGGTGGAGCCGCGAAAGCGGCCCGCTTTTCAGATCTGCCTCATCCACGCGGTACGGGGCCTGAGAGATTCAAGGGAGGAACTTGCTCCTTCGGCGCCCGGTACATGCGGTGACCGGAACTCTCCCGCGCGGATTCAAACGGCCGGTATGCAGTTGGCCGGGTCATCATCGCACGCATCGCGCCGGAGTGGGGCCCCGGTACCCTGCCGGAATTCACCGGCGTGGGCGGTTGTGTGGCATTACCTTTTCTTTACACTTCAGGGGCATACGTGGGGTCAGCCGACAGGGGGAGTGTGATGATGTTGCAGCGGTACGCGACGACCGCGGGAGTCGCGCACGGCGCGGTGCCCGCACAACCGGGGGCCGCGGCGCGACAGGCGTCCGGAACGCACGCGCCCGTGGTGCGGGATCTGCGGGAGCGGTCCGGGCGCAGCCCGAGCGGCCTGCGCTTCGCCCCGGGCGACGTGGTGGTGGTCTCCGGGCTGCCGGGCAGTGGCAAGTCGACGCTCATCCGGCGGGCGGTGACGACGGCGCACGCCGTCGACTCCCAGGACACCCGTGACCGCTGGGCCCGGATCATGCCCCGTTTACTCCCGTACGCCCTTTACCGCCCGCTCGTCCGCGCCGCCCACTACTGGGGGCTGTGGCGGGTGCTGCGCTCCGGGGAGTCCGTCGTCGTCCACGACTGCGGAACACAGTCGTGGGTGCGCGGCTGGCTGGCCCGTGACGCCCGGCGCCGGGGCCGGGCCCTGCATCTCGTCCTGCTCGACGTCACGCCGCAGACAGCCGAAGAGGGCCAGCGCGAGCGCGGACGCGGCGTATCGGGATACGCCTTCGCCCGGCATCGCAGGGCGGTGGGCAAGCTGCTGAGGGCGACCGAGGGGGGCCTGCTGCCGGGGTGCGCCTCGGCGGTGCTGCTGGACCGGGAGGCGGCGGGAAGGATCGGCCGGATCACCTTCACGGACGGGCGGCTCGGGGCCGGGCGTTAATCTTCTGCCGGAAAGCGTGGGCGAGAAGGGGAAGCAGTGGACATCCCGGCACAGGTCCAGTCCCATCCGCAGGGCGGATGGCCGGCCAATGAGCTCGAAGAGATACTGATGGCCTCGGTGGGCGTCCCGGAGGCGGGCGGACGGCTCGTCGAGGTGCTCGGACGCAGTCAGGTCTGGGTGCCCCTGCCCAACGGCGGCGGACCCGACTCGGCCGACCTGGACCTGGCGACGCTGGAGATCGAGGGCGCCGCGTACGTCCCCGTGTTCAGCTCCGAGCAGCAGTTCCTCGCCTGTGTCGGCAGCCATATGTCCTTCACCGTCGCGCCCGCCCGCGACTTCGCCCGCGGCCTGCCCCCGCAGCTCGGCATCGTCGTGAACCCCGGCGGCGCGGTCGGGATGCCGCTGCCGCCCCCCGCCGTGGCCGAACTCTGCCGGGTCGGACGCAGCCCGCTGGACGGCCCGGCCGGCGGCGGTCGGGTCCGGCTGTACGAGCCGGACTGGAAGGAGGAGCCCGTCGACTTCCTCGCCGCGGCGGCCGGCGAATTCGAGGAGAGCGGCGTCGTGCAATCCGCCCGGCGGGCGCTGGCCAGCATCGAGGGCGGCGACCCCGTCCTCTTCGTCGGCGTCGAGCTCTCCACCTGGGAGGGCGAGGGGCGCAATGCCCCGATGGACGCCCTCGGGCGCGCTCTGGGGCGGGTCGAGGTGCCCTGGCCGGTCAATCTCGTCCTGCTCGATGTGGCACAGGACCCGGTCGGCGACTGGATGCGGGAGAAGATCCAGCCGTTCTATCAGCGGGCGGGCCAGTAGCCCCGGCGTGGAACACCGCTTCGACCCATGGCGTCAAGTCGGTGTCAGGACCGGCGCATAAGCTGGTTTCATGGCTGGTGCCTCGGCATCATGCCGCGCCCGTGTGCCCGGGAGCGGCCGGCCGACACAGTGGATCGAAGAGGGGCGGGACCAGGTGAGTGCGTCAGGCACCGCGGCGGCCGGGCAGGTCGAGCACATGCTGCGCCAAGTGACGCCCGGACGCTACGACGCGTACGAGGCGCTGCTGAAGGCCCTCGCGAACGGCCGGATCTGGATGCTCCTCTGGCACGGTCAGGCGGGCTCGCCCGACGCCCAGTACGGGAACATGGAGGTCGACGGCCTCGGCTACGCCCCCTGCGTGACCTCCGCTCAGGAGCTCTCCGCCAGCGGCTGGAACCGCGCCCATGAGCTGGTCGGCGGCCTGGACATCGCCCGCGCCCTCTTCCCCGACCGCTGGGGGATCTGGCTCAACCCGCACGCCCCGGGCGGCGGCGTCGGCATCCCCTGGCTGGATCTGCGCCGGATCGCCACCGGGCTCGACCGGATGCCCGCAGGCCCGCTCCGGCTCACCGAGCCGGCCATCGAGATCCCGCAGTTCTACGCCCTGCTCGCGCAGAACGCCCACCGCGCCCCCGCGATCCGTTCGCTGCGCCGCGCCTGGGTGCAGCCCGCGCTCGGGGTGCCCTACCTCGCCATCGGTCTCGACCTCTACGACACGAGCGCGCCCTCGGTGGACGCGGCGCGCGCGATGATGCAGCAGTCGATCTCCGCCGTCCCGGACGGGCTGCCCGTCTCCACCGTCGCGATGTCCGACGAGTACGACCCGGTCGCGATGTGGCTGCGTGCCAACGCCCGCCCGTTCTACGACCGCGAGGCACACGCCCCGGCGGCCCCCGCCACGGGCTACGGCTACCCGCCGCAGGGCACGTACTGACCCTTCCGGGGCCGCCCGGCCCTGGGCGTGTTTCGAAAGTCCCGCCTGGTCGGGGGCGTCCGGCACTTCCCCGAGCTCTCGGCTTCGCCCGAGCAGGGGAGGCCCCATCGCTCGCCGCGTTGTCGGTCGTCGGCGCAGCCCGCTGCGCTCTCCTTCCTCCGCCTTGCGATCGCACGCACGCCCCCGGCCCCGCCCTCCGGGCGGACGACGCCACTTTCGAAACACGCCATGGCGCCCCGGAATGCGCGTGTACGTGCCGGATTCCCGTAACGCGACCGTAAGGCGCCAACTTCCTGAATGTGTAGGCACGTTCACCTGCCCGGTGTCTCAACCGGCCGACCATGTCCGAGATTTCCGGGCTGGACACATCTGGTGCCGAAAGCATCGCGAATCTGAGCGCCTGCCCCTCTTCCGCCTCAACTGACCTGCGTTCGTGGGGCGTTCACATCCGTCCGGATAACGGAACACCCAGGACCGCATCACGGTTAGGCATCCATTCGCCTGTCGGTCTGGCTACCTGTAGTGACGGCAATGAAGACTCCCGCAGCAAGGGCGTGTTGCCGCCTCCGTGTACGACTGACTGATCGCGCCGCACAGCGGCCAGTTCGGCCCGGCCACCGCCGGTTGAGAGGGGTCCTTGCCACGATGACGGCACCACTGCACGAGCCGACCAAGGAAGCGGATCCGGTCGCGGCCGACGGTCCCGCAGTCGACTCCGGGGTGAAGAAGGTCGAGGGACGATCTCTCAAGCAGATCGCCTGGAACCGCCTGAAGCAGGACAGAGTCGCCCTGACGGGTGGCATCGTTGTCCTCGTCCTGGTCGTGGTGGCGATCTTCGCGCCCCTCATCGTCGGACTGCTGGGACATCCGCCCAACGAGTTCCACCAGGACATGCTCGACCCGCTGACCAATCTCCCCATGGGCGACCTCGGCGGTGTGAGCAGCGACTATCTCTTCGGCGTCGAGCCCAACAAGGGGCGCGACGTCTTCAGCCGGATCGTCTACGGCGCCCGGATCTCGCTGCTCGTGGCGTTCCTGGCGGCCCTGGTCGCCGTCGCCCTCGGCACCCTCTTCGGGATCATCGCCGGCTACTTCGGCGGCTGGGTGGACTCGGTGATCAGCCGGATCATGGACGTGCTGCTGTCCTTCCCGCAGCTCCTCTTCATCATCTCCCTGGTCTCGGTCCTGCCCGACGATCTGCTCGGACTGACCGGCAGCGGCGTGCGCATCGCCGTACTCGTCGCCGTCATCGGCTTCTTCGGCTGGCCGTACGTGGGACGCATCGTCCGCGGGCAGACGCTCTCGCTGCGCGAGCGCGAGTACGTGGAGGCCGCACGCAGCCTCGGCGGCGGACGCACGCACATCCTCTTCCGCGAGCTGCTGCCCAACCTGGTCGCGCCGATCACCGTCTACGCGACGCTCATGATCCCCACCAACATCCTCACCGAAGCGGCCCTGAGCTTCCTCGGTGCCGGTGTCCGGCCGCCCACCGCCTCCTGGGGCGGGATGCTGCGGGACGCGCTGGAAACGTACGAGCACGACCCGATGTTCATGGTCTTCCCCGGCGTGACGATCTTCATCACCGTGCTGGCCTTCAACCTCTTCGGGGACGGGCTGCGCGATGCCCTGGACCCCAAGGGGACCCGATAACCCACGACTTGCCCCTGCCGCATCGTCAGGTGGCTTTTCCCATGGTTCTCCGGCAAGCAACGGCCTGGGACCGCGATCTCGGAGGTTGCGAGAAAATGTCCACAGTTACCTCGAAACGACGGCTCACCGCTGGTGCGGCCCTCGTGGTCGCGGCGCTGATGACCACCACGGCGTGCGGCGGCGGCGACGACAACGAGAGCGGCGGCAAGTCGAAGGGCGCCGGCTTCAACGCGGCGTTCAACAAGGTCGCCAACCCGTCCACCAAAAAGGGCGGAACGCTGAAGATGGTCGGGAAGCAGGACCTCGACTCCGCCGACCCCCAGCGCGCCTACTACGGCATGGCCTGGGACTTCATGCGCTTCTACACCCGTCAGCTGGTCACGTACGACACCAAGCCGGGTGCGGCCTCCACCAAGCTGGTCGGCGACCTGGCCACCGGCCCCGGCGAGATCACGGACGGCGGCAAGACCTACACCTACAAGCTGCGTGATGGTCTGACCTGGGAGGACGGCTCCAAGCTGACCTCCAAGGACGTCAAGTACGGCATCGAGCGCATCTGGGCGACGGACACCATCACCGGTGGCCCGCAGTACCTGAAGCAGACGCTGGACCCCAAGAGCGAGTACAAGGGCCCCTACAAGGACAAGTCCGCGGACAAGCTCGGTCTCAAGGCGATCGAGACGCCCGACGACAACACCATCATCTTCCATCTGCCCAAGCCCAACGGTGACTTCGAGCAGTTCCTCGCCATGCCGTCCGGCTCGCCCGTGAAGGCGGACAAGGACACCGGCGCGAAGTACACCCAGCGGCCGTTCTCCGCCGGCCCGTACAAGTTCGAGACGTACAAGCCGGGCAAGAGCATCGTGCTCGTGCGCAACGACAAGTGGCAGAAGTCCTCGGACCCGATTCGCGCCGCGCTGCCGGACAAGGTCACCGTGACGATCTCCGCCAACCTGGAGGAGAACGACAAGAAGCTGATGGAGGGCGACTACGACGTCGACCTCAACGGCACCGGCATGACCCAGTCCGGCCGCGTCACCGCCGTCCAGAAGTACAAGGACAGCGTCGACAACATGCAGACGTCCTTCGTCCGCTACGTCGCGCTCGTCCACACCGCGAAGCCGTTCGACGACGTCCACTGCCGCAAGGCCGTCTTCTACGCCACGGACTTCGCCGGTCTCCAGCAGACCCGCGGTGGCGAGATCGCCGGTGGTGCGATCGCCAACAGCACCCTGCCGGTCTCCATCAAGGGTCACAGCGACTACGACCCGTACGGAATCCTCGCCCGCAAGGGCAAGCCGGACCTCGCCAAGGCCAAGGACGAGCTGAAGCAGTGCGGTCACCCGACCGGCTTCTCCACCAAGCTCACCGCCCGTAACAACAACCCGGGCGAGGTCGACACCGCCGAGGCGCTCCAGGAGCAGCTCGGCAAGGTCGGCATCAAGGTCGAGGTCGACCCGATCGACGGCGCCGAGTCGTCCAGCATCACCGGCTCGCCGTCCGTCGTGAAGAAGCGCGGCTACGGCATGACGATGAGCGGCTGGGGCCCGGACTTCCCGTCCGGCCAGGGCTTCGGCCAGCCGCTGTGGGACAGCCGCTTCCTCTCGGAGACCGGTAACTACAACGAGTCGCAGCTGAAGGACCCGGAGATCGACAAGATCTTCGACCGGGCGATCGCGGAGACCGACCCGGTCAAGGCCGGTGAGATCTACAAGGAGCTCGACAAGCGGATCCTCGACCAGGCCGACTGGATGCCCTTCATCTACGAGAAGAACATCACCTGGCGCGGCAGCCGACTGACGAACGCCTACATGTCCGACGCCTACAACGGCCGTTACGACTACGTCTCGCTCGGCGTCGTCAAGTAGTCGCTGTAGTCAACAGTATGTGCAGTCAACCCGGTTGACTGTTCCACCGCCGCCGAAACCCGCCAGTCCGAAGGGCAGGTGATGGCCGGGGCGGTGGCCGGGAGCCCCCACGAGGGCCTCAACGCTTCCGCCAGTCCACAGGAACGTCGACCGCTCCGGAAGCACGAGACGAACCGTCGCCTTCCAGCTCTGG
>NZ_JBSFET010000120.1:0-13182 GCF_053594575.1 Streptomyces sp. NPDC001880 | reverse complement strand
TCGCGCACCGCGTCGGCTAGCGCCGTGAGCGCGTCGGCCTCCAACATTTTGTCGTCCTTGGCGCCGCCGTGAGCGGTCTCGTGAGCGGGGGTGCTCACGGTGGCGCTCACGGTCGGACGGGGGGTACTCACGGCCGCCGCCACGGGCGCCGGGGGCTTTGGCCGCTCGGCGGCGGCCCGGCGTTCGGCCACCGCCTTGTCGGCCGCCGCCTTGGCCTTGCGCTCACGGTCGGCTCGGTCGGCCTCTTCCTGCTTCTGACGTGCGATTGCCTCGCGCTCGGCGGTGGCGCGGGCGTCGGCCCGCTCCTCGCGCTCCCGCTCGACCTGGGCAGCGTGCTCCCGCTCGTCGCGGGCGAGCTGGGCAGCGTGCTCACGGTCGGCCCGCGCCTGCTCGGCGGCCTGCTCACGCTCGCGCTGGCGGTCAGCTCGCTCCTGCTCCCGTTGCCGCTCCTCGGCCGCGCGGACCGCTTCCCGCTCGGCTCGTGAGCGCTCCTGCTCAGCCTCGCGCTCACGCTTCCTGGCCGCCCGCTCCTCGGCCTGCTCACGCTCGATGCGGGCGGTGGCCGCCGCGATCTCCCGGCGCCACTTGAGCGACGCCTCGGCCACGACGATGAGCACGACCGGCGCGGCGGTGTGCACACCGACCCCGACCCAGTCACCGCCGAGTGCGGAGTGCCCCACGTTGAGGAGCACCGACGCCCCGCCCGTGAGCACCCGCAGGACAACGGGCCAGCCGCTCGTGGATCCACCGAGCCGGGCGACGATGGCGTCGACGCGGATCGAGATGACGACGGCGACGTCGACGACGAGCGGCAGAATCGGGGCCGACCACTGCCAGCCCTCCGGGGTGCTGGCTTCGACGAGCGGCGTGACGGTGAAGACGCTGAAGAGGATGACGCCGAAGACGATGACCCAGCTGAGGCGGAGCACCTTCTCCGCCTGGTCGACCTGGGCCTGCGTGGTGAGCTGCACGGTCACCGCCCCGCCTTCGCGCGGGAGAGGAAGCCGCGGGCGGTCGCGCTGACCTCGGTGCGCTGGACGACCGTGCCCTTGTAGACGTTCGTGGTCGACGCCGACCGGGCGCGGGCGAAGGCGGAGCCGATGGCGGTCGCGGCGGCGGCGATCCCGGCGAACGGGAGGGTGCTGGCGAGGACGCCGGTCAGGGTCACGGAAGCGAGGCCCTGGAGGATGAGCCAGGCGCCGCACCCGAGTCCGGTGACCCCGGCGCCGACGCCGATGGAGGCGACAGCGACCCCGGCGGCCCACTGGGGGACGATCCGGGAGTCCGGCTGCAGGACGGGCGGAGTGGTCCCGATGACGGGGACCGGAGTGGTGTCGCGGAAGTACGTCGGAGTGGCCGGCACTTCCGGCCGGTACGCCTCGGCGATCAGCCGGGCGGCTTCGGCAGACGCCTCGGAATCAGTGAGATGCTTCGGGTCGATGGTCACGGGTTACCTCCGTGGCTGTCAGGCGGACCGCCCCGATACCTGCGGGGCGGTCCGTCACCGTTCGGTGTGCGGGGGCTGTGCGGTCGAGCTGTGCGGGGCTGTGCAAGGGGGTGTGCGGCCCGATTCACAGGCCGCGTGACGTGGGGATTCGCGCTGTGCGGCTGTGCAGGGTGTGCGGGGCCGCGTCAGACTCCGGCGAGGGCCGGGACGAGGCGGTAGACGCCCTGCTCGCCGGTCGCGGCGAGGCGGCCCTCCTCGGACAGCCGCTTCATCTCCCGGGAGACCCAGGAGCGGTCCCGGCCGATCTTCGCGAGGTACGGGTTGACCTGGTGGACGGCGACGGTGCCGGGCCCGATCGAGGCGAGCATGCGGATCATCTCGTCGAGGAGCGCGCGGGCCTCCTCGGTCCCGGGCTTCTTCCCCGGCGGGATCGAGGTGTTGGTCTCGGCCGGGGGGATCTCGGCCGACACGTCGAAGTCGGCGTCCTCGTCGTCGACCAGGTCGTGCTCGGCGACCTCCTGCGGAGCCGGGGCCGCCGGGGCGCCGGCCGCGCGGGCGGCACGGTCGACGAACAGCTTGCCCGCGACCTTCGCCGCGGCGGCCGCCGTCACCGGGTCCAGCTCGGGCCGCACGGAGGCGAACTGCTCGACGACGTAGCGGGCCATCCGCTCGTAGGTGCCCTCGGCCGGGGGACCGGTCCAGAACGTCCGGGCCGGGTTCGCGTACAGGTCTTCGTCGACCCCGGCGCTCACCAAGTACACGTAGCCCTTGCGCTTGTTGCCCCACGCGGCCGGGGCGGCGCCCGCATCCAGCACCTCCTCGGGAAGGGCGAACGCCGCGTCATCGCCCTTGACCCCGAAGCACATTGCCGCCGGGAGCGAGGCGCGGGTGTCGGTGGAGAGCTGGTAGCCGGAGGCCCTCTGCATCGAGATGACCAGCGAGACACCGGCGGACCGGGCTTCCTGGGCGATGCCGGTGAACGTGTCCTCGCCCAGCTCACGCAGGAGCTTGGCCGCCTCCTCGAACCAGGCGAGCAGGTAGGCCATCCCGGGGCAGCCGCAGGCTCCGGACGACGCGCAGGAGTGCGCGGGGCTGGTCTGCTTCTTGGCGGCCGCGGGCTCCCACGCCCGGTAGCCGTGGTCACGCAGCCACGCGGTGCGGGCGGGGATGACGGCCTGGACGGCCGCTACCATCGCCCCGGCCGACGCCGTGTCCAGCGCGGCCCAGTCGAGGCCGGGCAGCAGCGGCTGGAAGTCCTGGCCGCTCTTGGCCGCGTCCGCCAGCCACACGTTGATGTCGCAGCGGGTCAGGACCTCCAGCAGGATGTCGAGCGCGCCCTCGGTCTTCCCCGAGCCGGTCATCCCCATGACCAGCAGGTGGATCGCGTCCAGCAGCGGCAGCACCAGGTCGGACCCGTCGTCGTAGACACCCAGCCGCAGCGGCACCTCGATCGACTGCCCGGGGGCGAACGGACCGGGCCAGATCGTCGGCGTCTTCAACTGGTCCTCGGGGACGATCACGAACGTTCCCTTCCGCGCGCTGTCGGGGTCGTGCTGCACCCGGATCGCAGTAGTCGGCACGTCCAGCGCCGACGCGATCTGAGGAATCGCCTTGGCCACGTCGTCGTTCGTCAGCTCACCGGCAGGCAGCTCGTACGGGACGACGACCTTGTTCGGCTCGACCTTCACGTTCTTGAGCTTGGTCCGGGCCAGGCCGACCTTCTCCAGAAGGCCCTTGTCCGCGTCGGAGCCGGTGCTCTCGGTAGCGCTGGACCGCATGACCTGGCGGATGTTCCAGGTCAGGGCGAGGCTCGCGCCGCCCATCAGGAACAGGTCGGGCAGCGGGCCGGTGAACGGGCCGGACAGGGCGGCGGCGGTGAACCAGCTCGACCCGGCCGCCACGGTGATGGCGGAGTGGAGGCGGCGCTGTTGCCCGGTGGACTTGCCCGCCCACCAGGTCGCGGCCGTCAGCCCGACCGACGCCAGGGTCAGACCGACCCCCGGCCAGGGCGAGTTGCCCCACAGCTCGTGGGCCCCGGCGCCCGTCGCACCGACCACGCCCGTGACGATCCACGGCGGCGTGTAGGGCTTGGCCCGGTGCCACAGCCAGGCGCCCATCCCGGAGGTGGACGAGCCCGAGTTGAGGCGGTCTTCCTGCTGCCTCTCGATGTCGCTGCTCATGATCAGACCCCCCTTGTCAGAACTGGAACGGCTTGGCGGACGTGCGCTGCGGGCGCGGGTTCATCAGGTCGGCGTACTCGCGGGTGAACGCCCCGTACGCGCCCATCGCCGACCGCGCGGCGGCGATCGAACCGTCCGCCGCCTTCTTGAACTTCCGGCCGACCTTCGCCGCCCTCAGCCGGGCCTGGATCGGGTTGTCGTCCGGGAGCGTCTGCGCCTGAGCCAGGCGGGCCTCCAGGATCTTCCCGGCCATCGCCAGCTCGATGGACACCTGCGCCATCAGCGCCCGGACCGCGTTGCAGTAGGCCCGCACGTCCTCGGTGTTGTCGAAGTCCGGGTCACCCAGCAGGAAGTGCGACTTGCCGCCACCACGGTTCTGGCCCTGTGCCGGGGCCGGGGCCGCGGTCTTGTTGTTCACCGTGACGTTGATCGGCGGGACGAACCCGCCCGCCGCCGCCCCGACGAAAGCGCCGGCCGCTCCCGCCGCGTCCGACGCGAACTTCGCACCCTTGCCGCTGGGGACACTGCCACCCCTGCGGGGCGGCGGCGTGAACGGCCGGTCCGCCTGCTGCCGAGCGAACGCGCGGGCCTGGTCGCTGCTGCTGTTGCGTGCCATCTGGTGGCCTCCATCGCCAATTGAGCCGCCGCAGTTCTAGCACTGCGACTGTCTGGCAACGACTATGACGGGCCAATGGGGACCTGTCAACAGTTCTAGAACTGTGGTCTACTGATGGCAGAGGAGAGAGAGGGGATGGTCACCGTGGCCGCACCGAAGTGGCGCGCACTCGCCGACAAAATCGCAGCTCAGATCGACAGAGGGGAGTACGCCCCGGGGACGGAGCTCCCCCACATCAGGGCTCAGGTCGCAGCCGGTGAAGGGTCCGGGGCCACCGTGCACCGGGCGTACCAGACCCTCGCGGCGGAGGGGTACGTCACCTCCAGTCGCGGGCACGGCACAGTCGTCCGCGACCGGCGGCGCATCCGGGTACCGCTCAGCCGGTACGGGAGCGTGCTCACCCCCGGCGGGACGAAGGGCCCGTGGGAGAGCGCCACCGCCGCCCAGGGGCTCGCCGGGGGGATGACCGTGCTCCCGCCCGAGACCCTCGAAGCCCCGGCCGACATCGCTGCCGCACTCGACATCGCCGAGGGTGACCAGGTCGTCCGCCGGAGCCGCCAGGCCACCATCGACAAGGAAGTCGTGCAGATCCAGTCCGCGTGGTACCCGCTCGACATCGCGACCGCGGCCGGGCTCGACAAGCCGGGCAAGATCGTCGGTGGCATCCTCGGCGCGATGGCGGGCGCTGGCCTGCGCCCGACCGAGGCCGACGAGCGGGTGACCGCATGGGTGCCGAGCCCCGCCGAAACCGCGGCGCTCTCCATCAGCGCGACGGTGCCCGTCCTGCTCGTCGAGCGCGTGACCCGGGATCAGACGGGCCGCCCCATCGAGGTCGTACGCATCACAGGAGCGGCAGACCGACTTGAACTCGTCTACGACCGACTGCCACTCCAGCCGCAGTGACCGCCCCGACGTCAAGCCCCCGCCGGATCCTCGGCGGGGGCTTCTTCGTGCCCGCTGTCAGGGCCGCCCAAGGTCCGTAATCCTCCGTGGCCTACCCCCACGCGACTGCGACGAGCGTGGGGGGTGAAAAAGACGGCTAGCGGCGAGAGGGGCGGGGTCGCGGGGCGTCTCACGGCCGTCTGCGGGGCGATCACGGGGTCGGTCGCCGTACCGCCGCCGTCACGGACGACGGGCGCGTACGCGGCCCTGCGGCACCGGGGATGGGCGGGCGGGGGGCAGCTGCTGCCGCGATCGGGCCGGGACCGGCGGGAGTCGCCGAAGGCTTCGGTGCAGGCGCGTGACCCCTGAGGAGCGTGTCGTTACGTCATCCCGTGCCGGGAGCCCCCGCGGCCGTGTCGACTGTGTCGGCCTGCGTGCCGAGCCGTGTCGGACCGTGTCAGTCGCCTGCGGGAAGATCCTGGCCGTCGGTGCCGATCCCGTACCGGGCGAGCCGGAGCGCTATGTCGTCCTCCCACAGCGGCAGGTTCGACGGCGCGGCCGGCGGATCGGGCACGACGTCGACGACAACCGGGGCCTGAACCGCGGGCGGGACCTGGTCGCGGTCGCGCTGCATCGGCTGCCCCAGGCGGCGAGCCTCGAACGCCCGCTGCCGATGGCTGCGCTTGCAGTACAAGCGCGGCGACCGGGAGCCGAGCTGGCTGACCGCCTCTCCGCACCACTCGCACGACCGGTACTCCACACCGGCCTGCCGCTGGGCCGGAAGTTCATTGCTGCTCATGCCCGCGACCCTAGCCGTCACTGTGACGGCCTGAGCGATCCGGCAAGCCGTCACTGTGACGGCCTGAGCGCTCGACCAGATTCCTCACACCTATGCATCACGACTGTCCGCGACGGGTAGTTCCGGCCCCACCAGAACGGTGAGAAGTGGCTCCGCCAGGCGTTCGAGTGCCGGGCCGGTGGGTGGTCCGCGCACAAGCGCAGCCAGCGAGAAGAGGCCGTCAGGGGCTCGGGTGAACGGTCGTCCGCCCGTTCGGAGGGTGGGGCCAGAACTTTCCGTTCCTCCGGGGCCGCTAGACCCCGTTCAAGACACATCACGACCCATCGGCGCCTCCCAACGTGTGCACGCGTGCCCGTGCACGCGTGCACACGCGAGTGGCGGGAGCCTCAGACTCAACTCATGAGCACTGCACGACGTCCGCTCGGCACCGGTCCGACGACGAGCACCAGGACCACCACGACGACCCCGGGCCCGCGGCTTCTGCCCGCCGAACGAGCCGGGCACGACGAGCTCCTGGGCGACGTCGACGAGCGCCTGGCCGTGCCCGACCGAAAAGGCCGGCGGACTCTCGGGCCCGGCACCGGGACTTCGGGGGCGGTGTCCCCCGGCGCGACCGGTGCCCGCCACGACGATGCCGTAGCGCGCCGGGGGATGCCGACCTAAGCGGGGGTCCGGGGGGTGGCGAAGCCCCCCAGCGACCACCGGTGGTCAGCGGCCGACTCTTGGTCCTCCGCCCGCACTCGGCCCGCGGCGGCGCAGGTGCGCGGGCTGCTCTCCTGCCGGGCTGGCCTTGCGCCGACGGGAGGCCGGCACTTTCTGCAGGGCGGCGTCACGACGAGCACGGCCCTCCGCTTTGCGCTGGCCCTCGGGCATCGTGCGGCGCAACTCGGCCTCGGCACCGAGCTGCCCGACGCGGGCCTCGGCTCCTCTGATCTTCTGGGCAAGATCCTGGGCGCGGGCCTGCTCGGCGTCGCGGCGGGCGCGGCCTTCGTCCTGGTCGCCGCGCTGGGCTTCCGCCAGGAGCCGCGGCCACTGCTCCCCCAACCTCTTGGCGTCGGCCTCGGCGTTGGGCAGGCCGGATGCCTCGCGGGCGGCGCGGGCGGCGTCGGCTGCCCGGCTGCGGGCCTGTTGGGCTTGCTCGACGTACGCGTGGATCGCCGCGCTGGCGGTGGCGGCCTTCTTCTCCTCGGCCTTGCGGCTGGTGCCTTCCCGCCACAGCTCCAGCCGCCCAAGGGCCTTGAGTCGGTCGGCTGTCCGCCAGATCTTGCGGGCGGCGTCGGTGGCGGTGTCGGCGTTGCGGGCCTCGTTGCGGGCGGCGACCTCGGCGGCGATGTGCGGCTCGGCTGCAGCGACCTTGGCGCGGAGCTGGTGGAGGTCGCGGACCCGGGTACCGGTGACTGCGCCGGTCGCCTGGCCGTCCCAGGAGCGTGCGTTGCTCAGCGCGGTCTCGGCGGCGGCCTGCCAGGTGGCGGCCTGGCGGCGGGCCTTCTTGATCTCGCGGGGGATCGCGTCGGTGGCGAGCCTCCCGTACGGGCGGCGGCTCTTGTCGGTCCAGGCCGGGACCGACCGAGGTGTCGGCAGTGCTTCCGCCGGCACTTCCTGCCCGGCGGTCTTCGCCTTCCACTGGGCGAGGATCCGGGCGGCTGGGTCGCTGCTGAGTGCGGGGTGGTCCTCGGGTAGGGCGGTGCCGCGCTCGATCCGGCCCTGGCGCAGCATCTCGACGGCCTGGTCGACGAATTCGGCGACGTCGTCCTGGTGGACATTGTCGACACGGCTCGACGTCGGCGACGTCGCGGCGGCCGCGGCCGCGCGGGGAGCGAGCGTGTCCGGCGGGAGCTCTCCCACCACGGTCTTGAGCTGGGCCCACCGCAGATCGCGGGCGACCTTGGATGCGGGCACCCAGACCTGTTCGCCGGTGGCGTCGGTCCAGTTCGGCAGGCTGAAGCTGTAGCCGTTCATCCGGCCCGTGGACGCCACGTTCGCGCGGAAGGACACCCCGGCGTCCTCCAGCCCGGACTCGAAGGCATCGCGGCCAAGTCCGCGGCTGGCGTCGCGCACTTCGCGGACCAGACGGCGCAGCTCCTCGCGCTCGGGCGGCACGGCGGCGTCCGGGCCGCGGCGCCGGTTCGACGCCTCCAGCTCGTTGTTGCGGACCTGTGGGCCCTCGGGCCGGAAGCGGTCGGCGGCGCGGACCAGGCCGTGCTCTTCCTCCAGGCGGTCGGCGGCCTCGCGTGCGCGGCGGTAGTCCCATCGGTCCGTGAGCAGCTGCCCGCCCCAGTCGACGCGGGAGACGGTGAGGTGGATGTGGTCGTCACCGTGGCGGACCGCGACCCACGGGGCGTCGGCGAACCCCATGCCCGTGATAAACGCCGTGGCGATGGCGGACCACTGGGCATCGGGGAGGATGCCGTCCTCGTCGGGCAGCGAGAGCGAGCAGCGCCAGATCGGGGCGGTGATCTCGGGGCGCCGGCGGGCGGTGTGGTCGATCGCACGGGCGACCTGGAGCGGGGTTCCAGTGACGTTCCCCGCGACGATCCGCGGGTTGATGTGCTCGTCACGGCGGCCGGGCCCGAAGTCGTAGATGAGCGCCCCGACCGCCTTGCGGCCCTTGGTGATATTGGCGATCACTCGGGGTCCGCGGTGCCCATGACCTCGATGCCCCTCAGCGCGAGGGCCGCGTTGCCGACCTCGAACAGGGCCGCTTCGACTGCGGGGTGGAGCCGGGCATCCTGGTGGGTGTAGCGGACGAGCTGGTTGAGGTTCGCGCCGATCCGGACGAGCTCGTCGTACGCGGCCTGGGTCACCGGGTCGAGCGGGGCCGGCCTTTTCTCCGCGCCCGGGGCGGCGCCATCGACCTGGTCGTCGAGGACGTCCTCGACGACCGCCCGGACCCACGCGCCCAGTTCGCGGCGGCCGGACGTCGAGCGCGCCTCGTCCCAGCGCGTCCGCTCGTCGTCGTTGAGCCGCACCGAGACCGTGTGTTCGCGCTTGGAGCCCGGTGTCCCCCGTGCCATCCGTTCCCCCTCGACCGTGACCGGTCGCCAATTGGCGACCGGTCACCAGTCGTACCACCCGGCCTCGTCCGCCCCCCACCCGGACCGTGTCGCGGTCCATGCCGCGGGCTGTGTCCCTGTGTCGCGGACCGTGTCGCGGGCCGCCGACGTCGGCGGCGCGGCCGTGTCGGGCGCCCGCAAGGGCGGTCGGCCACGGGCCGCTGGTCGGCCCCCTCGGGCCGACCGACCGCCCCCTTCAGGGGCGGTCCTCCCCCGGCAAGCGCAGCGCGCCGTGGGGCGAGGTGCCGGTAAGCGAAGCGCACCGGCATACCTCGCTGCTGAGATTTCGGTCGGGTCGGCGGGTCAGGTGCTCGACTCGTCCGCAATCTCAGCCTGTTCGGTCTGCGGTCGGTCAACTGCTCCGGCTCACCTGCTCCTCGGAGCCCCTGGGCTCCGAGTGCCGGCGCTTGCGTCGGCTGCCCCTGGCGACCACCGGTCAGCTGGTGGCCGCTTCGGTCGCGCACCCGGCGGCGACGAGCGCGGCCGTGATGGTGTCGCGCTCGTCGGCGGTGAAAGGCCGGGTGCTGTCCCACTCGTTCATCGGATCCCAACCGAACAGGATCACCGGGCCCCGGGTCTCGGGGGCCGTGTCGGCGGGCACCCCGGCGACTCCGGCGAGGACCTGGGCGGCGTACGGGTTGGGCGCGTACTCCTCACGGAGAAGCAACGCGCAGTCGGACATGGCGAGCCGCAGGCGCGAGCCGTCGGTGAGGAAGCCGCGGCCGATGCCGTGGGGGCCAAGCTCCTCCTCAGCCCGGCCGATGCGCTGTCCCCACTGGGCGGTGCCGTCGGGGCGGATCAGAACGTAGACGGGGGCGTCGGTCATCAGGTGTGCCTTCCGGGTGAGGTGACAGGGAAGTACGGGGCTCCGTACTTCCAACTGTGAGCGGGCGAACGAGGTCACCGCGCGGCGGTCGCCAGAGCTTCGCGGCGGCGGCGGTGAAGGTGGCTGAGGAAGTTCTCGGGTCCGTCGGCCTGGCGGGCGGCGTCGGCGGCGGCCTGGGCGTCCTTGCGGGCCTCCCAGGCTCCGGGAGCCTGGCGGACGATCTGGCTGGCGCGGCGCTCGCGATCCTGGCGATCGAACTCGTCGCGCCAGACCTTCATTCGAGCGGCGAGCGTCTCGCGCTCAATGCTCTGGAGCACCTCGTCAGCGGTGGGCACGGTCCCGGCCTCGAAGACGTCGGGCTCCTGGACGTCGAGTCCCCAGGTGAGGCCCCAGCTCTCGATCAGGGCGCGGACAGCGGTCACTCCGCCCTTCTCGGCTGCGTGGAGCAGGGCCAGGGGGCGCCCCGGCCGCCGGGCGATGTAGCGGTACCAGGTCGCGGCGGGGATCCGAGCAAGCGGAGTGCCGGCGGATGCCTCGTCGGAGGCGACCTTGCCGTCGGCGCGGTCGTCCAGCTCGAAGCCCATCTCCTTCAGAAGCGCGCGCAGTCCGTTGGACCAGTACAGGGCGCGGATGCCGACGGCGGCCTCGACGAACTCGCGCCAGAGCTGGACGTCGAGCGGTTCGGCGCCCTCGGCGGTGGCGGCGCGGGCGAGTTCGAACGGGGTGCGGTGCCCGCCCTGGCCCTGCTTGACGTCCTGCCGGGTCAGCTCGTGCGCGACGCCCCAGCGGGTCTTCCCATCCTGGCCCTTCATCAGGTAGCGGGCGAGCTTCCCGGATTCGCCCCGGTCGGGAGCGTCAATCCGTACGGCAACGGGCTTGCCGTCCTTCTCGCTGATCTCGACCGGCATGCGGGCCCCGGCCTTGACGAGCGCGGTGGACCACACCTCGAACGCGAGGTGCTGGAGTTCCTGGACCTGACCGGCCGCCAGGGGGCGGGCCAGGAACAGGAGCACGTGGTAGTGAGCGTGCCAGCCGTTCGAGCCGTGGGTGACCTCCCAGGCCCGGACGAAGCCTCGGATCCCGTACACCGCCTTTGCCTCGCGCCAGGCCCGCCCTGCGTTCTGGCCGAAGCCCCGCTTCCATGCCTCGCGCTGCTTCTCCACCAGATCCTTCAGCGGGTCACGGCGGTAGTGGCGCATGGTGAGCGTCATCATCACGAGGCCGCAGGACTGGCATTCCCAGAACTCCCCGACCTGCTCCAACTCGTCCTGCCGTACGCGGCGGATCGAGGTGGAGCAGCAGGGGCAAACGTGGACCGAACCGCAGGTGACGACCCCCGCGAAACCCGCCCGCCCGTTGCGGATCACGGGCGTGACGCCGCCCGCGAGGACCGAGAGCCCGCAGTCCTCCAGGCGCTGGAGGCCGGACAGCGGGCGCAGGGCCTCCCGGAGGAGGAAGCTCGCGTCGCGGGCGGCCGTGTCCGTACCGGTCTCCGGCGTCGCGCCCGGCTTGCCGCCGCTGAACCGCTCGGTTTGGGGGGACCGACTCGCACCGTCCGGACTCTGCGTACCGCCGGTGACTCCGGTCTCGGTTTTCGGGGCCACGGCCAAAAAGGGACGCGCGCGCAGGCCGCTGACCTGCATGTCCGTAGTTTTCGCGGTAGTACCAAGGCCGCGTCCCTTTTTGGTGCCGGAGGTGCCGCTCGACCGGCCGGGGGTGAGCAGGGCCTCGCCACGCGCAATCGCGCGCTTTGCCCGCTTTTTGCATGCTTCAGAGCAGTACACGCGCGGGCGTTTGCCCTGGATGCGGGTGATTGGCGTCCCACAGTGACAGCGGGGACCACCCACGGCGCGCGGGGTGGTGGGTGTTGCAGACGACGAAGCGTCCCTTACGCTGGACACAGACGAGTCCCTTGGTTGGTAGCCGGGCGGACGTCAGAAGCGGTCCGGGGTCCTACGCCCGGGCCGTTTCGCATTGCTGGGGATGATCCTGCCACTTCGCGTGCCGGGCGTTGCCCCCGGCACGCACAGGACCCGTGGGGCCCCTGTGACTTGATGGACCGTAGGAAGCCCCGCCGGATGATCCGGCGGGGCTTCTTCGTGCGGTCAGCGGCGGGTGACGTCCCGGCAGGCGCCGGGGAGGTCGACCACGTGGTCCAGGTCGTCCAGGGTCACCCCGTGCTCAGCGGCCGCGTCCAGCAGGGCGTCCAGCAGGCGGGTAGCGGCGGTGTGCTCGGTGTCGGTGAGGGGGCGACCCGCCCGGGGCACCGCGGTGACGCGCTCCCCGGTCGAGCGTCCCTGTCGGTCGGTGTGGCGGCCAATGGTGGGCATCGGAGTGTCCTTTCGAGAGCTACTTGCGGTTGAGCAGGTGGAACGGGAACGGGGCGTTCTCCATGCGGACCCCGACGCTCCTGATCCAGTACCAGTGGAACGGGAAGGTGGGGACGCCCAGCCCCATGAGGGCGACGGCCCGGTGGTGGCCATCGGCCACGTACACGTCGGGATAGCGGTCGCTGACTCCGAGGATGATCGGCTCGCGCAGTCCGTCGCGGGGGATGGACTGGCGGAGGCGGGCCACCAGGTCCCGGTCCTTCTGCCGGTGCTCGAAGCGTCGACGCGCGTCCGCCCACCGTGCGTACTCGGTCGGCTTGATGAATCGGTCGGTGAGCATGGCGGTCCGCATTTGGCCTCGGTAGAAGTCGCTGCCGTGGCTGGTGACGATGTGGGTGGTGGTCATGCGGCACCTCCGAGGGCGATCAGGACGGCGAGGACGAGCAGGAGGCCTCCCGCGCGGGTCAGGTCGATGGCGCGGGTCAGGCGGGTGTACTTCGTGAGGGCGAGGCGGCTGAGCCCGGCGATGGAGTCGCCCAGGTCGCGGGTCTCTGCCATGGCGGTGATCTGCTGAGGGGTGAGGGTCGCCCACAGCGGGAAGCCGTGGCCGCCGACCAGGCCGGGGCGGACGGAGCCGAGCAGCTGCCCGGCGGCGGCGATCAGGGCCGCGAGTCCAAGGCCGCCCGTCAGGTACGCGGGCAGGGTCGGCGGCAGGTCCCGGGCGACGCTCCAGGCGCCGGCCACGATGGCGCCGACGAACGCCAGGAGTAACCCCGACTTGGTGTCGGTGCGGGCGATCTCCGCTTTCACTTCGGCGTGCTGAGCGGCCAGGGTCGCTGCCGCGGTTTCCGTGGGGGTGCTCATGCCGCCACCTCGTTCAGCTCGCTCACGCGCTTCGCGACCCAGCCGGTCGACCACCCGGTGAGCGCCGCGATCTGACGCTGGGTCTTGCCCTCGCGCACCGCGTCGGCTAGCGCCGTGAGCGCGTCGGCCTCCAACATTTTGTCGTCCTTGGCGCCGCCGTGAGCGGTCTCGTGAGCGGGGGTGCT